>NZ_CAUUWA010000101.1 GCF_963548695.1 uncultured Fretibacterium sp. | reverse complement strand
TGGACGCCCGACATGCCGCCGAAGACGGTGTGGTCCCCCACCGTGACGAACCCGGAGAGCCCGACCTTGTTGGCCAGCGTCACATGGTCGCCCAGCCGGACGTTGTGAGCCAGGTGCACGCCGTCCATGATGAAACAACCGTTCCCGACGACGGTCTCGCACCCCTCCCCCGTCGCCCTGTTGATCGTCACGTTCTCGCGAATGACGTTGTCGTCCCCGATGCGCACCCAGGACTCCTCGCCCCTGTATCCGTGGTCCTGAGGGTCGCCGCCCACCGCCGTGTACTCGTGGATGCGGCAATTCCTGCCGATCGTCACGCCGCCGTGCACGCTCACGAACGCCTCGAGAACCGTGCCCTCCCCGATCGAGGCACGGGAGGCGATGTGGCACCACGGGCCGACCCGGACGCCGTCCCCCAGTTCGGCCCCCGGCTCGACGACCGCGGAGGGATGGACGGTCACGCTCATTTTTCCGCCTCCTCTTTCCCGGCCCCCTTCGTCCTCTCGAGCGTCGAGGCTACCATGAAGATGAACTCCCCCTCCGCCGCGACCTCGTCCTCGACGAATCCCGTCACTTTTGCCTTTCCAATCGTGCCCCTCAGGCGCGTGAGCTCGGCCCTGGTGACGAGCCTGTCCCCGGGACGAACCGGCCTGCGGAAGCGTGCTTTGTCGACCCCGGCCAGGAAGGCGATCTTGTCCTTCTGCTCCTCGCCCAGCCGGACCGCCACCATGACGGAGGCCACCTGCCCCATGGACTCCAGGATCAGCACGCCGGGCATGACGGGCTCTCCGGGGAAATGCCCCTGGAAAAAGGGCTCGTTGATGGTGACGTTCTTGTAGCCCACGACGTGGCTGTCGCTGTACTCCGTGATGCGGTCCACCATCAGGAAAGGATAGCGGTGCCGCAGGATCTTCATGATCTCCAGAATGTCCATGGACGTCCCTCCGAAAGAAGCGAAAAAGATTTGGGCCACGGCCCGATCGAAGCCGTGCCGGTTGAAGTCGTGCCGATCGAGGTCATGCCCCCCGATGTCCGCCCGACAGGGCGCGCAGACGCTCCGCCAGACGCAGGTGCAGCTCGTGCCCCGCCCGGACCGCAACGACGTGAGAGCACAACGGACGGCCGACGGCGGCCAAGTCCCCGATCAGGTCCAGCGCCTTGTGGCGCACGAACTCGTCGGGCCACCGCAGCCCCCCCGAGGCCCGTATCCCGCCCGATCCAACGAGGACGGCGTTCTCCAGCGACCCGCCCAACGCCATACCCTGGGCCCTGAGGGCCTCGAGCTCCGCCTCCATCGCGAAGGTCCGGGCCCGTGCGACCTGCTCCAGATAGGCCCCCGGCTCGAGGGCCAGGTCCAGCATCTGCGTCCCGATCAGGGGGGACTCGTAGCGCACGACGCAGGTGACGCAGAACCTGGAGGACGGGAAGGCCGCGACGAACCGGGACTCGTCCCCGACGCGGAGCGGCACGGCCAGGGCGAAGGGCTCCGGCCCCACCCCACAGGGCTCCGAATGGTCCATAACGCACTCCGCCATCCGCTGCGCGCACCCGTCCAAGGCGGGCATCTCGGGCCCCTCCACCGTCATCCGGACACCCCACGTCCCCAGCCCGACCAGGGCCGACAACACGTGCTCGCAGGTCCTGACGCGGTGTCCGTCCGGAAACACGTAGTCCGACCCCCGCCCCGTCCCGACGAGCCCCAGTCGGCTCAGCGGCACCTCCGCGCCCTCGTGCCGCAGAAGCGGCCCACCGTCGCAGGGCTCGACGGTCAGGACACAGTCCTGGCCGGAATGCAGCCCGACCCCGCGCAGCGAAAAGCCCTCCGTCAGGCGGCGAAAGGAAAAAGGCTCGGAGCTCCTCTCAACGGCCATCGTCTTCCTCCCCGCGGTTTCCGACGCCCCCGTTCTTCAGGGCCCGCTCCAGCCGGCGCAGCCGTTTGAAGAGCTCCGGCAGCTCCGCGGCCAGCATCTGGGCGCGTTTGGCCAAGCCGTGAGGCCGGGCCGGGAAGCCGGACATCACGGCCCCGGCGGGGATGTCGTTCGTCACGCCGCTGCGCGCGGCCAGGACGGCTCCCTTGCCGATCCTCACGTGGTCGGTCACCCCGGCCTGGACGGAGAGCGTCACCCCATCCTCGAGGACGGAGCTCCCGGCGATCCCGGACATGGAACAGACGATGCAGAAGCGGCCGATGCGCACATTGTGCCCGATCTGCACGTGATTGTCGATCTTGGCCCCGTCGCCGACCACCGTGTCCCCGATCGTGCCCCGGTCCACCGTGGTGCAGGCCCCGATCTCGACGTCGTCGCCAATCACGACCCCCCCGATCTGAGGAATCTTCACCGGCCCCTCGGGGGAGGGCAGGAAGCCGAACCCGTCGCAGCCCAGCACGCACCCGGAGTGCAGGATGCAGTTCCTGCCGACGCGCGTCCTGTCCAAGAGGACGGCGCGGGGCTCGACGAGGGTTCCGTCGCCCACCCGGCAGTCCGACCCGATACAGGCCCCGGAGCCGATCCGGCATCCCGAGCCGATGATCGAGCCGGGTCCCACCACGGCGAGGGGCCCTACCCAGGCCCCGGCGTCCACCACGGCGTCCTCCGCGACGACCGCGGTGGGATGGATCCCCCGCAGCTCGGGGACGGGCGGGGCAAAAAGGGACAGCAGGCGGGGCAGGGCCTCCCTGGGCCGCTCCGAGACGAGGCCGTCGCGTCCGGGCCCGAACGCGTCCCTGGGCGCCAGCACCGGAACCCCTTCGGGCAGCTGCAGTCGTTCGTCCCAGACGACGCAGAGGGCATCCTCCCGGACATCGTCCGGCGAGGAGACGGCGCACACGACGTGCGTTCCGTCCCCAAGCACCTCCATGTCCAGCCTCTTGCCCAGGGCGTCCAGAGTTATCTCCATGGTCCTCCCTCTTTCCATCTGGCCGGGTTACAGGGAAAGAACCCCTCTCAGGCCCAGCTTTTCCTCTTTTTCCCCTCGGTCCTCACACCCTCCGCTGTAATGGATCTCGACGGACAGGTGTTCGTTGAAGCGATAGCCCAGCGAGGCCTCGTGCCCCCACCCGGGGGCGTGGCGCCACCAGAGATAGGGCCTTCGGACCCGGTGGGGGTCCCAGAGCACCCGATAGAACCACCGTTCCTCCGGCCACTCGACCTCCATCCCCACCCGAAGGTCCCCAATGGGGCAGAAACGCACCCCCAGGCGGCGCGTCAGTCCGAAGTCCTCCAGGTCCACCACGGCCTCGCCGTAGAGTTCGAGGTCCACCCCCGTAAAGTGCGCGGTGTTCCATCCCAGAAACAGCCCCGCCTCGGGATAGCGCCCCTCGATGCCGGCATAGGCCGCAACCCACACCTGGAAGAGAAGCCGGTCGCTGTCCACAAGGGCATCCATTCTGGAGACGGGTCCGGGGACGAAGGTGACCTCCACCCGAGCCCTCAGGTTCGACACGGAGTTCCGGTCCTCGAGAAACTCTCGGGCCAGGGCCTCGACCCGGTCCCTGTGGCGCGCCACCCATTCGACGGGAAGGGCGATCAGGGGGGAGAGCCCAGGGACCAGCTTGGCCTCGAGATCGGACTGGAACATGACGGGCATCGTCGCGGAATAGAGCGAGGGGGTTATGGCCAGCACCAGGGGCTGCCGGGGACGGAAGGAAAGCGTGAGTACGGCCTCGGCCCCCTCCTCCTTCCCCTCGAGGGCGACCTGCGCCGAAAAGTCCCACCCCGGCAGGCGCCGTTCCAGGATCTCGCCTATCCGACGCCTCAGGGCGACGTCCGCCCAGGAGAGCGCCTCGGAGGGCAGGGCCGCCAGCAGGGAGGCGACCTCGCCGTCCAGGCCCTGAATATCCGAGCCAAACCACTCGAGCACGGGTTTCCTCAGCTCCGGTAGCGAGACCCGAACGCTCCAGTGCGTCGTCCCCTCCCGCTTGAAGGACACCGCGGGCCCATCGGGCCCCGGCGAGACGACGACACGGTACCCCGCAAACAGGCGCGCAGCGACGACCGAGAGCGTCCCCGTCCTGTCCACGCCGGGGGCATCTGGGATCTCGCCCCACACGGCCTCCAGGCTCCTCAGGACGGGGGGCTCGAGCCAATCGGGAAGCCCCGAGACCGTCAGTGCAGCGCAGGGCACGGCGGAAAGGGCCAGGAAAAAGGCTGCAATCCTCAAAAGGAGCGCCGCGGCCTTCCCGAAGCGTCTTCCTTCTCTGAGTCTTCCTTCCCCGAGTCTCCCTTCCCTAGAACATCTCCCCGAAGCCGAAATAGGTCTTGTCCTCATCATCACCATGGGCGTAGTCCAGACGCAGGTTGCCGAACGGGGTCTTCACGCGGATCCCCAGGCCGTAGTCGTCGTGGAGGTCGCCCCAGTCCATGCTGCTGTCCGCGTTGCCGACGTCGTAGAAGCCCACGAGGGTGAAGTTCTTGTGCACGGGCACCCGAATCTCGAAGTTGCCCAGAATAACGTTGCTGCCCTCGAACGAACGGCTGTCGTAGCCGCGAAGCGAGTTCATTCCGCCCAGGGAATAGCGCGCGAAGGCGGGCAGCTCGTCCACCGTGGACGACCCTATCCTCAGGCGTGCGGCCAACAGGATGGGGGAGTCCTCCGTCCAGAGGTTGTCGATATCGAAGATCCCATCGACGAAGCGGTTGAGCGGAAGGTAATAGCGCAGCTGCGTCCAGTACTTCAGGTAATCGAACTCCCCGCCTAGGACCTTCGCGGCCTGCTCGAAGGTCGTCTCCCAGATCAGCCCCTTGCTGTAAGGAAGGTAGGGATCGCGCTTGTCCAGCGTGAACTGGAGCTCCGCGGTCATGTTCACGCCCTCCCACATCGTCAGGTCGTCGATGTAGCCGGGAACGGTGTTGTGCAC
Source organism: uncultured Fretibacterium sp. (assembly GCF_963548695.1). Lineage (NCBI taxonomy): Bacteria > Thermotogati > Synergistota > Synergistia > Synergistales > Aminobacteriaceae > Fretibacterium > uncultured Fretibacterium sp. Next base: position 1,235 of record NZ_CAUUWA010000101.1, on the reverse strand, counting down.
GTCCGAATAGGAGGTATCCGTGCGCCGCAGCGTGAGGAACCAGCTCCAATCCTCCTTGCGCCCGAACTTCTTCCCCAGGCCCGCATAGACGTTCAGGCTCCTCTCGTCGAACTCGAACTGCCTCTTGCCCCTGTAATAGTAGTAGCGGTCGTCGTAGGTGTTGTAGCGCACCCCCACGCGCCAGGCGTAGGTGCTCCTGTCCATGTAGGGGCTGGAGAACGTGGCCCAGTAGCTGGCCTCGTCCCCCTCGTCGAACCCGACCTCCAGGTTGTAACCCCGTCCCATCAGGTTCGTGTCGCTGTAGGTCAGACCGCCGCTTATCCCGCTCTCCGTCCCATAGGCCAGGTTCAACCCGATGGAGGCCGTCTTCTTCTCCTTGACGGTCAGGATCAGGTCCACCACTTCGTCCTGCCCCTCGGGGGCGTCGAAGCCCACGTTGACGTCCTCGAAATAGCCCAGGGCCTGCAACTTTCCAAGCTGATGACGGAAGTGGACGACGTTGAAGAGGTCCCCCTCCTTCAGCTTGATCTCCCGGCGGATCACGTTGGTCTTGGTCTTACGGTTGCCCTGGATCACGATGTCGCCCACCCGCGGCTCCAGGATCCGGACCTTGATGTCCCCGCCCTCGACGTTCACGTCCGCGATTCGCACCATGACGTAGCCGTCCTTGTGGTAACGCTCCTGGATGCGGTCGAGGTCGTTGCGGAAGAAGACGCGGTTGAAGACCGTCCCCACCTGGGAGAAGACCTCCTTCATCAGGGCCTCGCTCGTGTAGATGGTGTTGCCCGTGAAGGAGATCGACTCGATCACCGGATTCTCCCGGACGGCGTAGGTCACCGAGACGCCCTCGCCCTCGGGCCGAAGGTCCACGTCCACATAGGAGAAGAATCCCTGGTTGTATATGGCCTCGATATCCTTCTGGAGCATGTCCCGGTTCAGCTCGGTCTCCGCCTTCGTCTCGATGACCCCAAGGATGTACTGCGTCGTGATACGCTCGTTCCCCGACACCCCGACGGACACGACCCTGGGCGTCTCGGCCGCAAAGGCCCCGACGGACAGCGCCAATAGGCAGATGCAAGCAAACGAAGCGATCCCGAAAAGCCTCCGGCCCTTTACCGGGGCCCCCAATAAAAGCCTGTAGCTCAAAGGCCACCCTCTCCCTTCCCCTGTCCCCGATCGACCGCGATCACAGGTTCCTCGTTCTTCAACACCCGTTCGCCCGTCTGAAGCAGAGA
>NZ_CAUUWA010000100.1 GCF_963548695.1 uncultured Fretibacterium sp. | reverse complement strand
CGCCAAACAACAAAGGAAATTATACAGCCTTTCTCCTAACTGTCAAGTACAAAAACAAAATACCTCTTATACCTCTCATACCCATAAACAACATCTCCAAAACCGAATATAACAGCTCCCTCAAACCTCGCCATCTTCCGACAAAACCAAGAAGACGCCGACTCCATCAGCTCTTCCCTAATTCCAGAACTCCCGGTCCAGCAGTGCGACATCGGCCAAGGGAGCCTGGAGCCGCTCCACATAGGAGCCGTTGCCGACCAGCATATCCCCATGGCCCAGAAGGCATTGAGCCTCCGTGAACCCCTCGCCCAGGATGATCTGACTGTTGCTCTTGCTCGAGACCTTCAGCGCGATGCGCAGCTGAAGGTTGGCCTTGATGACGCCGGTCACCACCTTCGAGTCCGGACGCTGCGTCGCCAGCAGCAGGTGAAACCCCGCGGCCCTGCCCTTCTGGCATATCCTCTGGATAAAAAGTTCGAGCTCCTTCGCCGTGCCCTTGGACGTCATGAGGTCGGCATACTCGTCGATGATGAGGACCCGGCGCCGCAGCCGCTCCCCCATGGCGACATTGTAATCCGTCAGATGGGAGACCCGCGCCCCCTCCATGAGCTCATAGCGCTGCTCCATCTCCTCAACGGCCTCCCTCAGGGCCTCCATGGCCTCATCGGCGTCGCAGAGGACCCGTCCCTCCTCCAGGGCCCGCAGCCCCGCCAGGTCGGTGAAGGTAACGCGCTTGGGGTCGATCAGGGTAAAGCCCACGCCGTCCTGCGGCGCACAGAGCAGGAGACCCACGACCACGGAGCGGAGCAACACGCTTTTTCCGCTCCCGGAGGTCCCCCCAATCAAGATACTGGTCATGGACGGTTCCGACAGGTCGGCCCAAAAAACGCTTCCATCCACCCTCATCCCCAGGGGAAAGGCGGCCTCCGAGTCGGGACGCGCTCTCTCTCCCTGCCCTTGCCGCATCAGTTTTTCAAGGGTCAGGACCTCGCGACGAAGGCGCGGGACATCCACGCTGACATATCCCTTTTGAGCCTGGATCATGGGGGGCTGAGGAAGGTCCATCTGGACCTGGAGGTCATCCGCCCGATTCCCTATCTTCTTTACGGTCGTCCCACTCGCGGCGTCGGGGCGGACCTTCAACCTTATGAAACAGGGGCCGCAGACGACCCCTGCATCAGCAACGGACAGCCCGAGGTCCTTCAAGGCCCCAAGCAGCTGCCCCATGCGCTCGCGTCCCTCCGCATCGCGAGATCTTTCCCCGAAATCATCGCTGGAGTCGCCACAGGATTCGCCGCCGGAATCGCTCCCTATCTTCTCCATCTTCTCCGGAGCGGCGGAGGGCTCGGCGACCGTTCCCCAATCCCCGGCGCAGTCCCCGTTCCAGGGGCACTGCAGGCAGAGTTCGGAGTTCACCGCCACGGGCAGGGGCGAGCGCCGCTCCAGTACGTCCAGGACCACATCGAAGAGGCCCGGCAGCGCGGACATCATGCTCGCGACCTCGGAGGAGGGGAAGACGCCGGGACGCTCCTCCTCCAGATAAACGACCTGCACGGCGGGCAGAATGCCCGTGGCATTCTGGATCAGCCAGGCATAGATCAACGTCTGGGAGAGGGCCACCGAGGGGTCGGAACATCGATACCCCTTGAACTCGAACAGGGTCGCCTCGCAGGGATCGGGATTGAACAGCAGCGCGTCGTAGCGTCCCGAGAGCTCCAGCACCCGTCCGTCGGAGGAAACATAGGCAGCCTGGAGCGTGCGCTCCGGCCTCAGGAACACGCGGTCCATCGCCTCGTCGGGATCGAGACGATCAAAGGGGATTCCCGCCAGAAAATCCGCCATACACCCCGACCAAATAGAGGTCCCCCGTGCCATGGACAACACCCGCCCCGTATCGAGCTTCGGCGCGTAGCGATCCAGGAAGGGAAGAAAGAAACGGGTACGAATAAGCTCCTCCAGGCGCTCCCGAATCGGGGCCTCCCCGGCGTGCGCTCCGGTAAGGACCGCACGGATCTCGCCCCTCAGGGAATTGTTGGGATCGGCCGCCGTTTCGAAGAAGGCCCCGGCAATATGCTTGTGGAACAGGGAACCGTACTTCTCGCCGCTCCCCTCGATACCGACCTTCCAGGCCCCACGCTCCCCCTCCCCGCGATAGGCCAGAAGCCTGGGACAGCGCTGGCACAACGCCGCGTCACTGACGGAAAGGGTCTGAACGTCGTCTCGTTTCTTCCGGGAACCCATAGCCCTACACCATCGCGATCAGGGTACCGTCTCCAGAGGGGTAAAGGCGGAAGAGCGTCTTTTGACGGTTCAACCCGGCCAGCAGCGTCTGATAACCGACATTGACCCCCTCGCGATGGAGCGCTCCCACCAGGAGCTCGGCCCCCATCATCTTCATGGGAGACCCCTTCAGCAGGGACAGGACGGCGCGAGTCAGCCGTTCCTCGTCCGGAACGCTCCCATCCGAACTCTCCGGTTTCGGGGCGGGAGAAACGGGGGCACTTCCCCCCTTGGGGCCCCCATCTGCATCACCGTCCGGGGAAGTTTCTCCGTCCTCCCCCAGGTCGAGAAGCTCCAGACGGAAGCCCTCCTTCATGTAGCGCAAAAAGTCCTCCCGCGTCGCCGGACGCTGGCCCGAGGACGGATAGAGGGCAACGTCTCCGTTGCAGACCTTGTTCCGGAACGCCACGAGGCCGTACCAGGCCGCGCGCCCCCCGGATTCGAGGATGACCGCCCTCCCCTTCAGAGCCCTGAACTGCCCAAGGAGATCATGAACCTGCCTCCAGTTTTCGGGGCCTCGGAAAACCCGATCGTCCGTGACGTAGCAGCAGAGCCCATCGGGATGTGCGCTCAGAAAATCGACCCCCCGCTTCAGGGCAGCGGCCGCGGAAAGATGATTCCTGGCAGTCAGGACGATGAAGGCGCATGGCGTCATCCGCCCCCCGGCGGAGCGCTGCCCGGACAGCCGAACGTATTTATCGTCCGAGCGGGAGACGTTGAACTCCGGCCGGGAGGCCAACCACATTTCCAGCGCATCCAGAAGCTGATCCGCGTTGGGCGGCCAGGCATTCGGGTCCGAGGCCACCTTGTCGCACTCCTCGCGGTAAGCCGCAATCAGGGTTCGTTCGGCCTCACGGATCTCGTCCGTTTCGGCAACCTCCGGGGACCTCGTCCCCCTCGGGCTTTCCGAAGGGGGCTCCGAACCGTCCTCATGGATCGCCCGGTTCGCCAAATCTATGACCGTCCTGGGGGAGTATCCCGTCCGCAGCTTCCCCTCGAGACGAGCCATCAGCCATCGGTACTTCTCCTCCGCCCCCTCGACGAAAAAGGCCGCGATGCGATTTTTAACCAGCTGCCTCGCCTGATCCAGGCTGCAGTTTCCCATGGGAACAGGATGGTTGAAGCGCTGCACCACAGCGCTGTCCAGCACCCGGGAAAAACGGTGGTTCCAAGTATCGGCGCGAAGAAAGGCCAGGGGCAGCATGCCGGAAACATCGTTGACCAGAAGGCTCAGCACCTTCCCCCACGCGTTGATCAGGTCCGGGGAATCCATGCCGTCGAGCTGGTCGAAACAGACCAGCATGGGAACACGGGCATAGCACAGGACATGCCCCAGGGAGAGGAGCATCTTCGACGCCTCGTCCTCCCGCGCCTCCGGCGCCATCGCGTCCCGGTCGCAATCGGGAACCTTCAGCCTCTCGGGAAAGCTCTCGTCGGACTCCCCCATCAGCCAGAAGAGGATATCCTCCTTCAAGGATGCGTCCTCCGTGTCGGCGTAGAGCAGCAGGCAACGAAGGAAATCCCTGTCGATCTCCAACAGCTGTTTCTTGAGAGGACTGAGCCGGTCCATGCCCGAGAGGACGGGACGCCCCTTCTCACGGCAGCGCTCGTGGTAGCTTTCATCCAGCTCACCGAGCAACAGATCGATCTGCAGCTTCCCGTCCCTGTGCTCCCGCGCCATGCTGATGAAGATTTCCCGAAGCAGGTCCCGCATGACGCTCTTTGGGTTCATGAAAGCCCTGACCGCTACAAAGATCGCAATCTGCCCGTTCTTACGAATCTTGCCAAGAACCCGCTTGAGCATATGGGTCTTGCCCGTCCCCGGCTCCCCCAGGATCAAGCCGGCAAGGGGCAAGGCGGGCTCCCGCCTCTTCATCCTCAGGAGCTGTTCGATATGTTCGACGATGTCACGATTGAGGGAGTCGATGTCGGGGTTGGCGTTGTCCCAGGGATTGGGTGCCGCGGACGAGGCAAAGGGATTGTTCTCCACCAATTGGGCGCGAATACCGCCTCCATTCAATTCGCCTCCATTCAAGCCTCCGCCCTCCGAATCGCTCAGGCCGCCGCTCAGCCTATCCATGTCATCGTCCCCATCCTGAAGCCGTTCTCGTCCACAAAACCATCCTCGACCTGCTCGGGCGTCATCAGCGTCACGTCCCCCGCATGAAGCTGAACGACCTCATCGTCACGAAGCCGGCGGAGCATGTCGTCGAAGACCTCGCGCGGCCAGCCCATACGGCGGCGCAGATCGCAGATACGGACAAAAATGCTCCCTCGATCGAGCTCCCGAAAGGCCGCATGAAACTGTTCCCTGCGTTTGCCGAACGTGTCCTCCAAGGGCGGCGTCGGTCTCTCGGCCCTCCCCGCAGCCCCCGGCCCCTCGGAGACAAAGAAACACGCCTTGTAATCGTCCTTGAGGACGGCATAAAGGCGTCCCTCCTTCATCAGGCTGTTGAGCAGGCTCAGAAACTCCGCCTTCCTGAAGGGCAGGGAGGAGGCCAGCCCTCCAGCCAGCTTTCCGGGTTTTTTTTCGATAAAGTCCGCGATCAGATCCCCCGGATCCCCGACGGCGACGAGATAGGTATAACGGCCGTTTGTACGGATCTCCAGCGTCTCGTCCAGATGGGGCTCCAGAATTTTTTTCAGGCTCGGGGCCGTCAGCCTCCTGCCCGTCATCCCCAGATGTTTGCGGAGCTGTGAGTTCAATTTCTCTCTCACTGAGGGAAGGGTCATAAACCTCTTCTCGTTCGCCCGCAAAATCTTCCGCAACTCCTCGGCGACATCCCAAACCATCCGCTTCTCTTCCATCTTGACTCTCCCCGCTTTCGTTCGGCACAAAAGCCCGAAATACCCGGCCTCACACTTCCTCTCAATTATACACAGGAAATCGACGGTATAATGAATGAATGATACTCGGCCCTCTATGGCGTCGTTCTGCAAGGACGGAGGGAAACGAAAAGGAGGAGTACATCGTGAGGAACCAGGACTTTCAGGTTGGTCCGTCCACCATGGAGGGACTCAACGCATTTTTGACGAACCCCGACAACCCCCTGCTCGGGGACCTGCGGCGAGTGGTCGCCAAGTATGGTTCGGTGGAGGAGATCAACGCCAGGGCACGGGAGGCCGGCCGCATCGAAAACCTTTTGAGGCGGCTCGAAAGGCTGGACTCCCCCTATATCAAGGATCTCGAGTGGCTCATGACGGCGCGCGAGGAGGGAAGGTTCATCCCGATCTCGGCCTATAGAGCCAGGGTCAGCCCCGAACGCCCCGTATGGGAGTACGACGCGGCAAGGCCGGTAACCCTGGAGATCAGCGCTCTGCAATATTTCCCCTGGATCGTCGCCGAAGCCCGGCAGTGCATCGAGCGGGGCGAGGTGCTCCCGGGCCGCTTCATTCGCGTCCGGAAGATGAGGGAACAGGAGGCGGACGGGGGCGATCTTCCCGCAGTTCGAGCCGCCATGAAGATCCTGGGGGCCTCCTGCGTCGAGACGCTGGACACCAAGGGGACGGACGGCTCCAACGTGCACCTCGGGGGACCGGAGACCCTGACGGGCTACTTCGGAGGCATCGGCCAGCCCAACGGGCATCCGCTCCAGTGGGTGGACGAGGCCCTGTACTACTACGTGAACTACGGTGTGGACGAGGTGCTGAACATCAACCCGGGCACCGTCTTCCTGGGCTATCTTCTCTATCGACTGGGCGTGAACATCCGCTTCAAGATATCGGTCTTCATGGGCAACGACAACCCCTACGCCGTCCTCTGGACCCTGTTGGCCGCGCGCATGTTCGCGCGCGACGACGGCTCCACCCCTCT
>NZ_CAUUWA010000099.1 GCF_963548695.1 uncultured Fretibacterium sp. | reverse complement strand
GCGGAGCGCTACATCCTGCACCGCGGGGAGTCCTGCTTCGTCATCCTGAACCTCTATCCCTACAACCCAGGCCACATGATGGTGGTGCCCTACCGGCACACCAACGTCTACGAGTCCCTGACGGACTCGGAGGCCGCGGACATGCACCGGCTCACGGCGCGCGCGGTGGCGCTGCTCAAGCGCAGGATGGGACCGGACGGCTTCAATATCGGCATCAACCTGGGGCATCCGGCCGGGGCGGGGGTGGAGGGGCACCTGCACCGTCACATCGTGCCGCGCTGGAACGGGGACAACAACTTCATGCCTGTCTTGGCGGACACTCGCGTGGTCCCCGAGTCCCTGGAGGCCACTTACCGCGAGCTCGCTGCTGACTGGGACTCGGTCTGAGCTGGGGCGTGGTCCGAGGAGATGGGTGAAGCCGGGCGGGGGGCAGACGCTTACTTTGAGCCGTCGGGCCCCGTCGGAGTCGACGGGAGGATCGAGGAGCGGATCAGGCGGTCGCGCTTCATCGCCTGTCTGGCGCCCTGCCGGGACGAGGCGGGGTGCCGCGTTTTTTTGAACGACATACACGCGGCTCACCGGGACGCGACGCACAACTGCTGGGCCTACCTCCTGGGGCCGCATCCCACGACGGAATACTGCTCCGACGACGGGGAGCCCTCGGGGACGGCCGGCCGGCCGATCCTCGGCGCGGTCCGAAGGAGCGGCATGGTCAACGTCATGGTGGTGGTGACGCGCTATTTCGGGGGCGTCAAGCTGGGGGTGCGTGGCCTGATCGAGGCCTACGGCCTGGCCGCGGAGCGGGTCCTGGCTGCGGCGGAGCGCGTGGAGCGGAGGGTGGCCAAGCCCGTCGAGGTTCGGCTTCCCTATGCCTCCATCGGCGCGGTGACGCGCCTTCTGGAGGAACACGATGCCGGGGATGCCCTGGACTGGACCTACGGAACGGACGCCTGCGTGCGCGCCTCCGTCCCCCTGTCCCGCTCTGCGGCGCTCTTCGCGGCGCTGGACGAGCTGAGGGCGCGGGGCGCGCTCGATGCCTGGTCCGCCTGACCCTTTCAAGTTTCACCCTTTTTATTATGCCGTCGCACAATGGATTTGCTGTACAATAAGGGCGGCTCGACCGCGGCCCCCTCGATGGGGCGCAGGTTTTCCGGCCATATTGTCTGTACAAATATATTGAACCGAAGGGGTGATGTATTGTGGGCGGTAAGGGAAACAAAAGAGGTATGTCCCTGCTCTGGAAGATCGGCATCGGGTTCGTCCTGGGCATTGTGCTCGGCTTTGCGGTCGGCCCGTCGGTTGCGGGGAGTCCGGTTTTGAAGGACTTCGTGATGCCGGCGCTGGACGTAATCGGAAAGATCTTCCTCACGCTTTTGAAGATGCTCATCGTCCCGCTGGTGTTCGCCTCCCTGGTCGCGGGCTCCGCGTCCGTCGGGGACCCGAGGAAGCTGGGGCGAATAGGGGTCAAGACGCTGGTGCTCTACCTCCTCACGACGGCGGTGGCGATCGTGATCGGGTTGGCGCTGGGCAACCTCATCCAGCCCGGCGTGGGGATGAACATTGAGGGCGTGACGGCCGCGGCCAAGGAGGCCAAGCCCCTGGCGGACGTCATTCTGGACATCTTCCCCTCCAATCCCCTGGACGCGATGGTCAAGACCAACATGCTTCAGATCATCGTGTTCGCCCTGTTCTTCGGGGTAGCCTGCATCCTCGCCGGGGAGAGGGGACGGCGCGTCTCGGACTTCTTCGAGTCGGTGGCCGAGGTCATGTACGCCATGACCCACATGGTTATGGGCCTGGCCCCCTACGGCGTCTTCGCCCTGATCGCGACGACGGCGGCAAGGTACGGGCTGGCGATCCTGGCGCCATTCGCCAAGGTGATCGGAGCGGTGTACCTGGGGTGCGTCCTCCATGCCGCGGTGGTGTACTCGGGGATGATCTCCGCGTTCTGCAGGCGTTCGCCCCTGTGGTACTTCAAGGGGATCCGAGAGGCCTCCATCACCGCCTTCGTTACGCGCTCCAGCTCGGGAACCCTGCCCGTAACCATCGCGAACGTGCGCGACAACCTGGGCATCTCCGAGGGGGTCAGCTCCTTCGTGCTGCCGCTCGGTGCCACGATCAACATGGATGGCACGGCGCTCTACCAGGGGGTCTGCGCGCTCTTCGTGGCGCAGGCCTTCGGCATTCCTCTGGACCTGCAGGCGCAGGTGGGGATCGTCGCGACGGCGACGCTGGCCTCCATCGGGACGGCGGGCGTTCCCGGCGGAGGGCTGATCATGCTGACCCTGGTGCTGACCAGCGTGGGGCTGCCCATCGAGGGCATCGGCCTGGTAGCGGGGATCGACGCGATTCTGGATGCGGCACGCACCTCTTTGAACGTCACGGGCGATACGGCCGTCTGCGCCGTGGTCGCGGCCAGCGAGGGCGAGAACCTGGCGGACTGACGCGCGGTATTGCGGCGGTCTATAATTGAGGCGATAACTCGAACGACCCGGGGAATCCCGGGCCGTTTTTTCATTCCCTTTGCGGAGCCCTTCAGGCTCAAGCCCCGGCCCAAGTAGAAGACCACATCCAGGTGAGGCGACGAAGCGGGGGCGAGAGGACGCTCGGGCCCTACGCAAAACCCACCATCGGCCAATCACGAAAATGGACGATATGGTTAATTAATGTCAGTAGTATCATATTGGTCAGAAACAAGGAGGCCTCCTCAAGGGGGTCAAACTTGAAAATTTTGGAGGGATAAATGATGAGAAGCAGATATTTTCCTGTGGTCTTCGACAGGTTTTCGGATCCGGCGGTTTCCCTGTTCCAGGGGATGCAGGGCCTTGCCGAGAGGATGGGAGCATTGCCCTTCCTTGACGTAGAGGCGGGCCTGAACGTACACGTGGACTTTTACCGTCATGACGGCAAGCTCTTCGTCGAGGCCGAGCTGCCGGGGGTCAGGCCCGAGGATGTGGAGCTGAACGTCTGCGCCGACAAGCTGACCCTCTCCGCCGAGAAGAGCGTCGAGAAGAAGGAGGGCGGCGAGGACAAGAACTATTTCCGGTCCGAGCGCAGCTACGGCAAGGTCGAGCGAATGATCTCCTTCCCGGTCGAGGTGGACCCGGAGAGCGCGAAGGCCTCCTTCAGGAACGGGGTCCTCACCGTCGAGATGACGGAGAAGAGCCAGGAGAAGGGCTACAGAAAGGTCGCTGTGTCCTCGGAGGCGTAGCGCGGACGAGGGGTGCGGCGAGTCGATAAGCAAGAGGAGGCGGGGCCCAAAAGGTGCCCCGCCTCCTCTTGTGGGGGCCGCCTGTTATTTCTGCGGCACCCTGAAATGACGAACGTGCGTTATTTCTTCTGGCGATAGGCGTTGGAGATGGAACCGGACTTGCCCAACAGCTCGCCGTAGCCGTAGAAGCCGCCGTTTGCCGCGTGGGAGTGGGAGAAGAAGACGATGGAGGAATCCGGCTCGGCACTCTTGGGGTTGATCTTGCCCGCTGCGTCCAGATAGGATTCGTCCACCCACACCTTGCGCACGACGAGGATCATCAGGCGGCTCTTGCTGCCCTCGGCGATTGGCATGTCCTCCTCGAGCTCGCACTCCAGAGAGATGGGGAACTCCTCGATCATGGGGGCGTTCACGACCGTACCCTTCACAGCTGTGAGCTTCGTGACCGCCAGCTTATCCTGGAAGCCGCCGTTCTCCGACAGCAGCGGCACATCTCCGGAGAGCGGCCGTCCGGAGTAGCGGCCCAGGAGCTCCGCCTCCGCGAGGTACTTGACGGAGGGCAGGTTGACGGTACAGGCCTTCGTCCCCTTCAGGCACTGGTACGTCCAGCTCTTCTCCGCGTTACCCTTGATGCCGAAGCCGATGCGCATAGGGCCGCCGTCCTTACCGGAGGCGAGAACCCCTCCCCGATGGAAGGGGGCGAAGTTGGCCTGGCCCTCCGGCGTGTAGACGCCCACCACCATCAGCGGCGCGGGCAGAAAGTGGGGCGAGCCCGTAAATCTCAGGGACTCCGCAGAGGCCATGCCGGCGTGCAGGCTCAGCCAGGACAGTGTAAACGCCAACGTCAGGACGGCGCGATAGATTTTTTCCTTCATGGTAACGCTCCTTTATTCGTGCCTGTTGTGCCTAATGTCCCGCGGGCTTGGGCTCAAGCCCGTTGGGCCAGGGGAACTTCTCCGCGTTCATCCCGCGTCCCAGGGGCGCGCTGAGCGCATAGTAGCCGCTCCCCTCCGCGCTGCCCGCGAAGTAGACGGCCATGCCGGACTTCTGCGGGTCGAACTGCTTGACGGGAGCGCTCTTGTCTCCGTCAAGGGCCTCGGCCGCCACGTGGTAGCTCGCGACCTCTCCCAGGTACACCCGGTGCTCCCCGTCCGGGAACTCGAGCGTCTTGACGAGCTTGCACTCCAGCGTCACGGGGCACTCCGTCAGGATGGGGGCGTTCACGTCGCTGCCCTTCTCCAGCTTCAGTCCGGTGACGGAAAACTTGTCGAAGTACTCGTCCCCCGACGCCGCGGAGACCGTGCCACAGAAGTCGCCCTGCGGCAGGAGGGCGGCGTTCATCACGTTCACGGTGAAGGCGCCTGTGGCCTCGATGTTCTTCGCAGTCTGCCGCTTTGGTTTCACCGCCACGTAGAAGATCATCCTCTCCTTCGACGGCGTCTCCGCGATGCCGACACGGTCGATGATGGCAGCGTCCGGCCGACCTTCCGCGTCGTAGGTTCCCACGAGACAAGCAGTCGCCGGCAGGAGCCGCGCCCCCGTCTCGACCGCTACCTTTGCCGCGTGCGCCTGGGTGCACAGAAGCACGGCGACAAGCGCTCCCAACAAACGATATCCTCTCATAAACGTTCCTCCTTAAATAAAGTCGCTCCACAATCACAAACCGCTCCAGCTTTCCGCTTATTAAAAAATAGCGCTTCCTTAGTTGTATCTATCCAACTATGTTTATTATATTTATCATCAGGACGACGCTTTGTCAATATGGCTTGAGCGGAGGTCGGAGAGCGGCTGTGAGGAACGCGGTCTCGATTTGGCAGGTCTTTAGTCGATAGGCCTCCTGTCAGTAACATCAAACCCAACTTTTTCCACTTCTCTCTCAAAATCATGCCCCTCCTTAACAACAAGTTTTTACAAACTTTGAGGGTTCCGGCGCCGCAATGGGCATGAATCTATCGAAGCCGCTGCCGCTCCGCATCCTTGGCGTTTTCGTGCAGAAAAGGGTGCGAAGCTGGCCCGTTGGGGCTCAAATATGGTATAAATACCTCTATGGGACGCGTCGGGCCGCTGTACGCCAGTCGGGCCGCGCCGCCGGAGGCAGCCGCCTCCCGGGGGGTCCCGAAGCCCGCGACGCAAGCGTCGTTTGCAAGGAGAAGACCTTGGACAGAACACTCGAAAAGCACACCAAATACACCAAGCTCACCGGGAACACCCCCTGTCGCCCCCGGGCCGCAGAAAATGGAAAGGCCAGCGTCAAGCGGGTCTTTCACAACATGGAATGCCGCTACCTCTCGCAGGAGGCGCGGTCGATGGCCTCCTGTCTCATGGACTCGCAGTTCGTGCCCCCCGAGGTGACGGAACGGGCCATTCAGCAGGCCCTGGTCCTGGGGGTCATGAGCGGAACCGCCATCGACGTATCGACCTTCGAATCGCTCTTCGACGCCGTCGTCCTGGACCCGAAGTTCAGGATCCCCTTCGTCGTCCCCGTCTCCCTGCCCCCCTCGGGCGCCTGGGTCTGCTGACGATGTGCGCCGCAAAGCGCTCCGTTCCGCCCGAGGCCGAGGCGGCCGATCCCGGCCAGGAGAAGAAGGCCCCGGCCAGACGGGGGACCAGGGCCTCCGGGACGGGAACCAAGAAGGCGGCGGCCAAAGCCTCCGTAAAGGCCGAGGCCCCTGCGAAAAAGGCCAAGACCCCGACAAAAAAAGCTGCTGCCTCCGCAAAAAAGACCGAGGCCCCCGCGCGAAAAATCGGGGCGTCCGCGAAGACCGGAGAGGGGACCGGAAAAACGAGGACCGCGGCCCCCGCTGGGCGGACGCGCACGAGGGCGTCCGCCTCGAAAGCGTCCGTGGCCAAGGGGACCTCGGGGGCTTCAGGAAAAACCCTCGTCATAGTGGAGTCCCCGTCCAAGGCCAAGACGCTCATGGGGATCCTGGGCAGCAAGTACG
>NZ_CAUUWA010000098.1 GCF_963548695.1 uncultured Fretibacterium sp. | reverse complement strand
CGATCGTCCTTCCGTCCGCCGGGCTCAGGTTCTCGACCCCGAACTCCACCAGCATGCGGTCCCGGGGGGATGCGGAGCGGGCCGCCTCATGGCCGAAGGCGTCGGACGAGGACGAGAGGAGCCCCTTCTGGAGGCTCTCGTAGATGGGCTCGGAGCGGAAGCCCTCCGCGACGACATAGGCGGTCATGGCCACCAGCCCCAGGGGCAGCATGAAGGCGAAGGAGCCGGTCATCTCGCTGATCAGGAGGATGCCCGTCAGCGGCGAGCGCACGATGGCGGAGAAGTGCCCCGTCATGGCCATCAGGGCCAGGGACGTGACGTACTGCGGTTCCATCAGCCCGGCGGAGGCGGCCGCCTGGCCGAATACGTTCCCCACCAGGGAGCCCAGCACCAGCAGGGGGAAGAAGATGCCGCCCGGCAGGCCGCTGCCGAAGCAGAGCGCCAGCAGCGCCAGCTTGGCGGCGTAGAGCCCGATCAGGATGCCCGGGGACGGGTTCTCCCCCATGGCGTAGAAGATCATCGGCTCCCCGCTCCCGAACAGTTCTCCGCAGAGGAGGCAGGCTGCGGCGGTGAGGGCAAAGGGAAGGAGCCCGCACCAGGCCCAGTGGAGCCGGAGCCGCGCGTAGAGGCTTTTCCCCCAGAGGATGCACCGGTTGAAGAGGACCCCACTCAGCCCCGTGACGATCCCCAGGGCGACGAGCAGCCCGTAGTATCCGAGCGGCAGGATGTCGCGCCCCTTGACGAGCAGCACGGGCCGTATCCCCAGCACGGTGCCCGCTGTGAACACGGCCGCGAAGGCCGCGGCCGTCGCGCTGACCAGGACGACGGGCGAGAAGTTGCGGTGCAGCTCCTCCAGGGCGAAGACGACCCCGGCGATGGGTGCGTTGAAGGCTGCGGCCAGTCCGGCCGCGGCGCCGCTCGACACCAGGAACTTGCGCTCGGTGAAGGGCCTGCGGCCCAGCTCCGCGAAGCCCTGCCCCACGGCCGCACCGATCTGCACCGAGGGGCCCTCCCGCCCCAGGGTCAGGCCGCCCCCCAGGGTCAGGAGCCCGCCCAGGAACTTGAAGGGCAGGACGTTCTGCCACCGGATCCTAAGCCGTCCGGCCAGCTGGGCCGAGACCTGGGGAATGCCGCTTCCCGATATGAGCGGGGCGAGCTTGTAGCAGAGCCCCGCCAGGACCCCGAAGGCGGCCATCAGCCCGATGTAGGCGGCCAGGCTGCCGGCGCTTTGCCCCGCACTGGAGAGGAGCCCCCGGAGCAGCCTTCCCGTCATGGATATGCCCAGCCGATAGGCCGTGATGACCAGGCCGACGAGGACGCCGATGGCAAGCCCCTCGACAAGCAGGTACAGCCTGAGATGCCCGCGGTCCTTCACCTCCCTGACGACGGGGTCTGCCGCCTGGCCTTTCGCCGAACCTCGAGCGCTGGAGTTCTCCATGTGGACACCGACCCTTTCCGGATACGACATTTCAAGGCACGAAGCCCTGCCACGATTAAATCGGCGCTTCCCTAATGATACGTTCCGGCCTGGCGGATTGGGTCGGGGTTGGTCCCCCGAATTTGGCCGGAGCCGTAGATGACGAACTTGGTGGACGTGAGCTGTTCGACGCCCATGGGGCCGCGCGCGTGCAGCTTCTGCGTGCTGATGCCCATCTCGGATCCGAAGCCGAACACGCCCCCGTCGGTGAAGCGCGTCGAGGCGTTGACGTAGACGGCCGCCGCGTCGACACCCGACAGGAAGCGCTGGGCGTTCGCGTAGCTCTCCGTCACGATGGCCTCGCTGTGCCTCGTCCCGTAGCGGTGGATGTGCTCCATCGCCTCCTCGATTCCATCCACAATGCGGACGGCCAGGATCATGTCGTGGTACTCGGTCGCCCAGTCCTCCTCCGAGGCGGGCTTCGCCTGAGGATAGAGGGCCCGCACGGCCTCGTCCCCGCGAAGCTCCACCCCGCGCGCCGCCAGGGCCTCCATGACCGCGGGGACGAACTCCTTCGCGATGTCCCGGTGGATCAGCAGGGTCTCCATGGCGTTGCAGACCGCGCTGCGCTGTGTCTTGGCGTTGATCGCGATGGACAGGGCCATGCCGGCGTCGGCCGAGGCGTCGACGAACGTGTGGCAGTTGCCGTCCCCCGTCATGATGTAGGGGACCCGGGCGTTCTCCGTCACCGCCTTCTTCAGGGCCCTGCCCCCGCGGGGGATCAGGACGTCCAGGGCCTGGAGCTGCATCAGGGCAAGGGAGGCCTCGTGTCCGGGGTCGGAGACGAGCTGGACCGTTCCCTCCGGCATTTTCGCGTCCGCGGCGGCGGACCGAAGGCTCCGGGCGATGGCGACGTTGGAGCGCAGAGCCTCCCGGCCGCCCCTCAGGATGACGGCGTTGCCCGACTTGAGGCAGAGCCCCACCGCGTCGGCGGTCACGTTGGGACGGGCCTCGTAGATGATGCCCACCACGCCCAGGGGGACTCGGACCCGGCCGATCCTGAGGCCCTGCTCCACGGTCCACATTCCCGTCATCTCGCCGATGGGGTCCCGGAGCGCGGCTATTTCCTCCAGGCCGGAGGCCATGCCCTCGATGCGCGCCTCATCGAGCGCGAGACGGTCCAGGGTGGCCGCGGAGAGCCCAGCCGCGTGTCCGTCCTTGAGGTCCTTCGCGTTCTCCCCGAGGATCGCCGCGGAATCCTCCCGAATCGCCGTCGCCATGGTGCGGAGCGCCCCGTTCTTGTCCTCCGTCCTCGCCGTGGAGAGGACCCGCGCCGCGGCCCGCGCCCTCTCCCCCATCCTTGCCAATTCCTGCCGTATGCTCATGCATTCCAGTCCTTTCATGCACGCTAAACCAGAGCGAGGTTGTTGCGGTGCACCACTTCCTCGTAATCGCAGACGCCCAGGACCGCGGCGATCTCGCCCGAGTGCCGGCCCAGGATCCTGAGCGCGTCCCCGGCGGCGTAGTTGCTGATTCCCCTGGCGATCTCCAGGCCCGATTCATTGCGGATCGACACCACGTCCCCCGGATGGAAATCCCCCTCGACGCTCCGTATGCCCGAGGGCAGGAGGCTCTTGCCCTGGTGGAGCAGGGCGCGCTCGGCCCCCGGGTCCACCCACAGGATTCCCCTGGGGGTGCTGCCGACGGCCAGCCACTGCCTGCGCGCGGCGTACCCCTCCCGTCCGGGGACGAAGAAGGTCCCGATCGGCTCGCCCCCGGCGATGCGCCGAACCGCGCTGCGCTCGTCGCTGGAGGCGATCACCATCGGGATCCCGTTGGACATCGCTATTCGCGCCGCGGCCAGCTTGGTGGCCATCCCTCCGCTGGACATCGAGCTGCCCTTCGTCGTCGAGTTGGCCTCCATCGCCTCCGTGACGGCGGCGACCTCGGGGATCAGGCGCGCGTCGGGGTTCCTGCGGGGGTCGGCGTCGTAGAGGCCGTCGATGTCCGACAGGATGATCAGCAGGTCGGCCTCGGCGTTGCAGGCGACCATCGCCGAGAGGCGGTCGTTGTCCCCGAACTTCAGCTCGTCCACCGCGACGGTGTCGTTCTCGTTGACGATGGGGATGACGCCGTAGTCCAGCAGCGCGAAGACCGTGTTGCGGAAGTTCAGGTACCGGCTCGGGTCCGCGAAGCAGTCGCGGGTCAGCAGGATCTGGGCCGCGCTCTTGGAGTACTCCGAGAAGAACTTCTCGTACATCTGCATCAGCAGGCCCTGCCCCACGGCGGCCAGGGCCTGCTTCTCCGGAAGGCTGGATGGGGTCCGCCCCAGCTTTCCGGCCCCGGCCCCCACGGCCCCCGAACTGACGAGGATCAGCTCGCGTCCCGAGTTGTGCAGGTCGGAGAGCTCCCGGACCAGCAGCTCCATCTTCTCCAGGTTGATCTTTCCCGTGGGGTAGGTGATGGAGCTGGTCCCCACCTTGACGACGATGCGCTTGCAGCCGCGCAGGCTTTCACGTTTCACCTTTCCACTTACACCTTTCTGTATGACCCTGAGCGGGGCCCGGTGGCCCCTCGTCCGGCCTCGAGCGCCGGAATTTCCCTTATTGTATAATGAAAACGCCGGAAAGTTGAAGGATCCCGAATTGCGCGGGGGAAACGGAGCCCCGCGCAGATCCCCGAGCATGAAAAAGTCATTCACGACGGAAGAAGGAGATTGTGTTTCGATGTTCGTACCGATGGAAGCGAAGAACTCGGCCCTGCTGATGGTCGATATCCAGGAACACCTGATGCCGCTCATCTCCGGGAGGGACGTTGTGCTGCAGAACGCTGTGCGCCTGCTGACCGCCGTGAGGGTGCTGAACCTGCCGCTGCTCGTCACCGAACAGTACCCCAAGGGCATCGGACCCACCCTGCTTCAGCTGTCCTCGCTCCTCCCGCCGGGGACGCCGTACATCGAGAAGACGAGCTTCTCCTGCTGCGGACACGACGGCTTCGACGAGGCGCTGGACGCGCTGGACCGGCCCGTTACGGTCCTGTTCGGGATAGAGACCCACATCTGCATTCTGTCCACCGTGATGGACCTGATCGGACGGGGGCGGAGCGTCGTCCTCGTCGCCGACGCCTGCGGGAGCCGCGACGCGGCGAATCACGCCCTGGCCCTGGACGCGGCGCGGGGGTGCGGCGCCCTCGTCGTGCCGACGGAGACGGTCATCTACCAGATGTTGGGGAACTCGAGGGCGCCGGGGTTCAAGGCGCTCCTTCCTCTATTCAAATGAGGCTTGTAAGTGAGGCCTGTGAATGAGGCTCGTGAATGATGCGCGAATGAGGGAGGCGTCGGTATGAAAAGGATATTCGCAGCCCTGCTGCTGTTGCCGTTCCTCGCCCTCGGGGCGGACGGGAGCTACGAGGAGGGGCTCGAGGCCCGTCGGGCCGGGGACTACACGGAGGCCCTGCATCAGTGGATGCTCGCCTCGGACGACCCGCGCTGCATGACGGCGATCGCCGTCATGTACGACTATGGCGAGGGGGTCTCCCAGGACGAGGGCCTGGCCGGGGAGTGGTACCGCAGGGCCGAGGCCAGGGGGGACTACCGGGCCATGGCTCAGTTGGCGAACTTCTCCCTCTCCGGGGTGGGCGGGGAGACGCGGTCGCCCATGGAGTGGCGCGCCAGGCTGGAGGAGGCCAAGGGCAAGGACCCTTATGTGGACTATGTCCTGGCCTTTTTCTATGCCAACGCCCATGGGGGGGAGCGCCGCCTGGACGACGCCCTTGCGCTGCTCAAACCCCTGATTGACAAGGGGTTCGAGCCGTTCCTTCCCCTCTACCGCAACGTGGAGCAGCGCATAGCGGACCGGAAGGAGGGGGTTCAGGAGGCGAGCGTCCTGGCCCGGGAGATCGCTCAGGGGGAGGCCTCCTTCGACCTGCACTGGAAGGACAGGCGCATCGTCGTCAGCGGCTACGTGAACACCCTGGAGCGTCTGAACGACTATGGCTACGTTCTCAAGTTCGGCCCCTCGTCCCCATCGCTCATCCCCAAGGACAACCTCCTGGCCGTGTTCTATGCCCCGTCCCTGGCGACGCCGCTGGCCGGGCTCGAGCCGGGGAACTATGTCAAGCTGAACGGCGTCTACGTGGGGCGGCTTCCCTTCGCTCTGGAGGCGTGCGCGCTGACGCTCGTCGGCTGCAACCTGCTCCAGACCCTTTCGGGCGATGTCCATTGAGTTGCCCCAGGGTGCGGGTGGATGGAGTCGGCGTTTCCGTCCCGATGGGGTGAGACCGTGTCCCTGACATCCTTCTGTTTCCGGCATCGGGCCGCGTTGCTGATCGCCTTGATTCTTGGCTACCTCTACCTCCGAGGCATCGGCGATCATGGGCTTCTGGATCCCCTTGAGGGGGTCCACGCCTCCATCGGGGCGAACGCAGCCTTCCAAGGCTCCTCCCTGCGGCCCGAAATCGGGAAAGCCCCCTACCTTGGAAAGTCCACGGGTTTCTGGCGACTCGAGGCCCTGTCCCTGGACATCCTGGGGTGGGACGAGTTTTCCGTCCGCTTCTGGCCGGCGCTAGCCGGACTCGGCATGGCAGCCGCGGCAGCCCTGGCAGTCCGGCGGGGCCGGGTTCGCGGGGCGCGTCTGGCGGCCGTGATCTGTGGGACCTCCCTGTTGGGGTTCACCGCCTCCCAACTGGCGGCCCCGCACGCCCTTTACGCCTGTCTCGTCTCGTTCGCCCTGGTGGGGTTCGTCAGGGCGTGGGACGACCGACACTACGCCGTCCTGGCCCATGCCGCCGCGGCATTGGCCTTCATCGTCCACGGCCCGGAGGGCATCCTTCTGCCGTGGCTCTGCCTTTACCT
>NZ_CAUUWA010000097.1 GCF_963548695.1 uncultured Fretibacterium sp. | reverse complement strand
TCCCGATGACGCAGTGAAGGTTCTCGGTGTCCACGATCTCCAGCAGCTCGCACTCCATCGCCACGGGGAACTCCTCGATGATGGGGGCGTTGACGTGAGCGCTCCTGACCTGGTGGAACCCGGTGCGTTCAAATTTATCCTCCATCTCGTTGCCCGTAGCGATGCCGAAGAAATCGGCCTCGGCCATGTGATCCAGGTCGGCGATGCTGACCGTGAAGGCCTTCGTCTCCCGGATATTCTTCGTCGTCCTGTGCTCCTCGTCGATGAAAAGCGCAACTTTGTCCATCGCGCTGATCTGTCCCCAGGCGGCGTTCATCACGTTGGTCTTTCCATTGCCGTCGTATGCCGCCACCATCAACACCGGCATCGGGAACAGTGCCGGCTGAACACCCAGACTCTTTCTCATGACGATCATCCTTTCCCAATGGTCTCCAGGTACGCCCAATGCTTCCGCGAATTGCCTCTTTTCCGTCTCGCCTGTATCATTATATGCAAGGCGATAACGGAAAAAAAGTACTTACATCGAGGTGGGGTACTTACGAATGCGGCCTATACTTTCCGATGGAGAACTGTCATGACGAAACGGAGCATTTCTCAGGAATCCTTTGAAGGGTGCGGTTTTTGTTACACCCTGTCGTTGATTGACGGAAGATATAAAATGGTCGTCCTTTACGCTCTGGCGAAATTCGGCGTCGTGCGGTTCAACGAAATGAAGAGATATATAGGGAAGGTCTCCTACAAAACGCTCAGCTCGACGTTGAAGGCGCTGGAGGCCGATGGGCTCGTGCGGCGCAGGGAGTACCCTCAGATACCGCCCAAGGTGGAATACAGCCTCACGGAACGGGGCCGGACGCTGATTCCCGTCCTGGATCTGATGTGCGCCTGGGCCCATGAAAACGGCCCCGAAAAAGAGGCCGACGGGTCCGCTGCGGCCGAGGCGTAAGGGCTTGATCCCTCGGGCGGCGTTTTCCCGGGCGGATTCATCCTTTTCCCCCTTGACTCGAAGCCGGCTCGAAATTGTAGAGTATCCGTATGGGAACGTAAGGGGACTTCATCTTTCCAAACGGCGAGGAGGAGACAACGATGCTCGGAAACTTTACCTATTCGAACCCGACGCGGATTCATTTCGGGGAGAATGCCCTCGATTTCCTGAACGAGGAGCTGCCGAAGTTCGGCAAAAACGTCCTGTTGGTCTATGGCGGCGGCTCCATCAGGAAAAACGGGATCTACGACAGGGTCGTGGACATCCTGAGGGCCAACGGCAAGACGGTCCTCGAGGACGCGGGCGTGATGCCCAACCCGACCGTCGCGAAGCTGAACGAGGGCTGCCGGCGGGCCCGCGAGGGGAACGCCGACCTCATCCTGGCGGTCGGCGGCGGTTCGGTCTGCGATTATGCGAAGGCGGTCTCCGCCTCCGCCTGGTGCGGCGACGATCCCTGGGAAAAGTTCTTCGTCCGGATGGAGGAGCCGGAGGACCGGATCATCCCTGTGGGCTGCGTCCTGACCATGGTCGGCACCGGTTCGGAGATGAACGGCGGCTCGGTGATCAGCAATCCCGAGAGCAATCGGAAGGTCGGGCACGTGTTTGGGGACGAGGTGTTCCCGAAGTTCTCCATCCTGAACCCCACGTTCACCTTCACGCTGCCGAGGCATCAGATGGTCGCCGGGTTCTTCGACATCATGTCCCATATTCTGGAGCAGTATTTCTCGGGCGAGGACGACAATACGTCGGACTACATCATGGAGGGGCTCCTGAGGTCCCTGATCCACAGCACGAGGATCGCGCTGAACGCCCCCACGGACTACGAGGCGCGCAGCAACGTCATGTGGACCGCCACCTGGGCCCTGAACACCCTCGTGGCACAGGGCAAGTCCACCGACTGGATGGTCCACATGCTGGGGCATTCCGTGGGGGCCTACACCGACGCGACCCACGGAATGACCCTCGCGGCGGTCTCCCTGCCGTATTACCGCCACATCCTGCCCTACGGCCTGAAGAAGTTCCGGCGTTATGCGGTCAACGTCTGGGACGTGAGGGCCGAGGGAAAGTCCGATGAGGCGATCGCAGGGGAGGGCCTCGCCCGCATGGAGGCCTATATGAAGGAGCTCGGGGTCGTGATGCGCCTTCGGGAGCTCGGCGTCACCGAGGCCATGATCGAGGGGATCGCCGACGGCACGTTCATCCTGAAGGGCGGGTACAAGGTGCTCTCGCGCGGGGAGGTCGTGAAGATCCTCGAGGAGAGCCTGTAACCGTTTGGGCTCAAGACGCCCCCTTCCCCAGGGCGGGAAAGGGGGCGTCTCGTGTCGGCTCGGGGGCAGGCGGCCCGACCGGTTCCCCGGGGCTTTGTCCGCTATTTCAGATTGCTCTCGAAGAACGACTCGATCCTCTCGAAGGGAATCTTGTCCATCTGGTCGTACAGGTCCGTGTGGTTCGCGCCCTTGACGATCAGCAGCTCCTTGTTGTCCCCCTTCAGCATCTTGAAGGCGTCCTCGCCGAAGTAGCGCGAATGGGCCTTCTCGCCGTGTACGATCAGCACCGGCGTACGGATCTCTCCGGAGTATTCCAGCAGCTTCGTGTTGACGAAGGAGAGCGTCGAGGTCTTGTTCCAGCCACCGTTGGAGTTCAGGGAGCGGGCGTGATAGCCCCGGGGCGTCTTGTAGTAGGCGTGGTAATCCTTCAGGAACTGGGGCGCGTCCTCGGGCAGGATGTCCGAGACACCGCCGGCAAGCTCGTAGCTGCCGTTTTTGTAGTCGGCGGTCCTCTGGGCGTTCAGGGCTTTTTTCATCTCAAAGCGCACGTCCGCGCTGTCCGCCGCGTCGTTGTAACCGTTCGCGATGACCCGCGTCATATCGTACATAGTGGAAGCTACCGTGGCCTTGACGCGGGTGTCCATGGCCGCGGCATTGATGGCCATGCCACCCCAGCCGCAGATGCCGCAGATGCCGATGCGCTCCGGGTCCACGAAGTCCTGAACGGACAGGAAGTCCACCGCCGCGCTGAAGTCCTCGGTATTGAGGTCCGGGGACCCCACGAAGCGGACGTTCTCCGGTCCGCTCTCGCCCGTGAAGGAGGGGTCGAAGGCCACCGCGACGAAGCCCGCCTTCGCCATCTCCTGGGCGTAGAGGCCGGAGGACTGTTCCTTAACCGCCCCGAAGGGGCCGCTGACGGCGATGGCCGCGTATTTTCTTTCGGGATTGAAGTCCTTGGGCAGATAGAGGTGCCCTGCCAGGTCGATACCGAAGCGATTGTGGAAACGGACCATCCTGACCTGGATGGACGAATCCTTTGCGAATACGCGGCTGTCGTTCGTGAGTTCCTGAATGGCTGTGTCCTTCATGTTCGTAACCTCCGTTGCGTTTGTCGGCGCCGCCGAGGCGGAGCCGAGGGAAAGGATTCCCGCAAGAAGCGCGGTCAGTGCGAGTATCGATGCTTTTTTCATCTTGAACCTCCTCTGTTTCGGGTTTGGGGGCGGCGCCTTTGCCGCCCTGACGGTCTATACGATAAACGTTCCCATGAGATATGTCCAATGCCTAAAACGCAGCTTCGTGAATGCCTGAGACGCATAGCTGAGGAAGCGCCGGAGTGCGCAGGGCGGCCTGGCTTGGCGTTCATTCCCCCTCCGGACGTGTAAAATATTTTCGTCAAACGTCATGTCCTGTCTTCGAGCGATAAATAACGCCTGACGTTTCGTCGCGAAAGGGGGCCATTCCATGGAATTGCGCGTTCTGCGCTATTTTCTCGCCGTAGCCAAGGAGGGGACGGTATCGGGAGCGGCGGATTTTCTGCACCTTTCCCAGCCCAGCCTCTCCAGGCAGCTCATGGGCCTGGAAAAGGAGCTGGGCAAGACGCTCTTTCTGCGCGGCGGCCGGAGGATCGTCCTGACGGAGGAGGGCATGCTCCTTCGGAGGAGAGCGGAGGAGATCCTCGGCCTGGTCGAGAAGACCGAGTCGGAGTTTCTGGATGCCCACGGGCA
The DNA here is from genome assembly GCF_963548695.1 of uncultured Fretibacterium sp. Classification (NCBI taxonomy): domain Bacteria; kingdom Thermotogati; phylum Synergistota; class Synergistia; order Synergistales; family Aminobacteriaceae; genus Fretibacterium; species uncultured Fretibacterium sp. The sequence continues at coordinate 2,446 of NZ_CAUUWA010000097.1, read as the reverse complement.
CATCGGTGGCGATGTCCACATCGGCGGAGGGGAGAGTTGCGCTATGCGCCTGATCGCGAGGGTGGCCGAGGAGCTGCGGAGGGAATACCCAGAGATCCGCTTCCGCCTCTTCAGCGGAAACGCGGAGGCCGTAACCGACCGCCTGGATAAGGGGCTCCTCGACTTCGGGATCCTGATCGATCCCGCCGATTTGACGAAGTACGACGCCATGCCCTTGCCGGACGTGGACGTATGGGGCGTGCTGATGCGCAGGAACTGTCCGCTCGCGGACCGCGAAACGGTGCGTCCCGAGGACCTGTGGGGCCTCCCCCTGATCCTGTCGAGTCAGGCGATGGAGGGAAGGGAACTTTCGGGCTGGCTGGGGAGAGAGTACGAGGAGCTGAACGTCGCCGCGACCTACAACCTGCTCTACAACGCCTCCCTGCTGGTGAAGGAGGGCGTCGGCTGCGCACTCTGCCTCGACGGAATCCTAAACACCTCGGGCGACAGCCCGTTTGTGTTCCGGCCGCTGAATCCGAGGCTGGAGGCCCGCCTGAACGTCGTTCGCAAAAAGTATCAGATCCTCTCCAAGGCGGCCCGGACGTTCTGGGAGAGGCTGCAGGCCTGTTGTGCGGCGTCATAATGTGGCGATGCGCCTCTGCAACACCAATATCCGCTGTAATGCCATCGCTCCCGGCGCGACGCTGACCCCGGTGCATTATGCCAACTTGGAGGGCAAACAGCTCAGCAGCGACAAAATGCTGGAGTTCGGCAACAAATACTGCAACTGGGGACTGCCGGAGACCGAGTCCATCGATCAGGCATACGCATGCCTTTACCTGGCCAGCAAGATGGGACGGTGCGTCAAGGGACAGTTGCTCCAGGTCTACAACGGAGCGTTTCTGTAGGTTCTTGCCCCGACTTGGGAGAAAAGATGAAGTGATGAAAAAGACGGGGGGCATTTTCATCCCGTTCCTGCTGGCCCTTCCGCCCTCTTTCCTGCGGTTTATTTCTGAGATATTTACGCCCCTTGGATTTACAATCTAAACGCAACAGTAGGTGGTGAGAGAGGATAAAAAGCCCATAGATAACAGTTATTCGCTAGAATGAGTTTTGCGAGCACAAACAGCGAAGGAGACTGACACCCATGGGTTGCCCTCATCTTACAGCAACAGAACGAGAAAGTATACTAGACCTGTCCACCAACTTTGCAAAAAGGGATAGAAGAGTTATTTTTTAGGACATGAATAACTTAAAAAGGCGCGAGGAATTGAAGGAAGAAGAGTATCAGGGGATATTTGGAGTAACAAAAACTACCTTTGATAAGATGCTGTCGATTTTGGAAGAAGCTTATAAACGGCAACATTCCAAGGGAGGAAGTCCTCTTAAGCGCTTAGCTTATCTGTTTTGGATAAGCTGATAATTACTTTGGGATACTATCGAGAGTATCGCACTATACAATGGCGATCAATGAAGCAAGCGGGAATAAGTTTTATCAGGAAGGAAATAGTAGATGACACTTCCGCGACTAACACCGAATCAAATTGAACAGATAGCACACATCATGGGTGATACCGATGGTGGGTTTAAAGGTGGTGAGATTGGTCATCACCTCGCTCAGTGCAGTATGAATGATCCAGATCCCGGACTAACGAAGTGGAAGCGCTTGTATAATGCTTTTTGCGATGCTACTAACAAAAGAGGTTCTACAAATGCTATTTTTCAATTTATACAGCATTGTATGGAGCCAGCTCAAGGGCTAAGTAATCCAGAACGATATGGCTGGATGCGGTTTGAGCTCAATAAGGTTTTGATGCTTGTAGGCATTGAAATAAGGGACGATGGACAGTATTATCCGGTTTCAAAGGCTCAGAGTCTTGGCGAAGTCCAGCGGCGGACAAAAGAGTTACGTGAGAAGCTGACTGGTTATGGCGCACATTCAAAAGTGTTGAGATGTTGCCGCGATGAATTGTTGGCACAGGATTATTTTCACGCTGTTCAAGAAGCGGCGAAGAGCCTATGTGATCGAGTAAGAACGATGTCAGGGCTAACAATGGATGGAGCAACATTATTCAATACTGCTTTTGCAGTTAGCAATCCGTATATCGCATATAATTCATTGCGGACCAGCAGTGAGCAGAATCAGCAGAATGGACTTAAGGAAATGCTCTGTGGCGTGATTCACATGATTAGGAATGTAACTGCGCATGAGCTAAGGATTCACTGGGATGTGAACGAGAAAGATGCTGTAGATATCCTGACTCAGATTTCGTATCTACATAAGCTGTTAGATGTGTGCATAACAGTACCGAGGACGACACCATGAAAATTGAAATTCAGCGCTTTGGGTATAGTGGGCTTCTAGTTGGGGACCACTATACCTCCCAAAGAAGCCTTATAGGGACAAAAGAGGCAAAAGCAGTGCTTGTCGATGTGACGGAGTGTGAAATCGAGCGTCCCCAAAAAA
>NZ_CAUUWA010000096.1 GCF_963548695.1 uncultured Fretibacterium sp. | reverse complement strand
GCCGTAAGGCAATAGGAAAACGCGTGGGCCGCCGTGGTCTTGGCGACGTCGATGGACCGCCCTGCCAGATAGGCGGCCCGAAGCATTGCCGATCGGCTTTCCGCTTCCGGAGCCAGGACGACGGAACGCAGCACCCGCGAACCGATCCTCAGGGACTCCAGACCGTCCTTCCGGGAGCTCTCCGTCGAGCCAACCGCCCAAAGGGACTCCATGGCCTGTGCCAGAGCGTCGAACCCCGTGCAGGCCGTAACATAAGGGGAAAGGGAAAAGGTAAAGGCGGGGTTCAGGAACACATAGCCCGGCCGTATCCGCAAGTCCCCCACGGAGTGCTTGACCAACCCATCGTACAGGACGGCAAAATGAGTGGCCTCGCTTCCTGTCCCCGCAGTCGTCGGGACGGCCAGGAACGGGAGAAAAGCGCCGCGCTCCGTTTCGGAGCGTATCCCCTTCAGGTACGCCCCAGGGCTCTGCCGCGTCGAGGAAAAAAAGTTGACCAGTTTCGCCGTGTCGAGGGGGGTCCCCCCTCCGACGGCCATGATCAGGCTACAGGGGTCCTCCTCAAAAAAACTCAGCGCCGACTGCAAAGCCTCGATATCGGGATTCGTCGCAGCCGTCCTGAGGCGCCGCACAGCCACCCCATTCAACAGGGGGGAAAAGAAATCGGCTGCACCGCTTGCCTCCCAGGAGGCCCCTCCCGTCACCAGAAACAGCTTTGCAGACGTTCCGGCTCCAAGAAAATCCCTCCATAAAGCACCGAAGCCCTCAGTTCCCCAGCAGACCCTTTGCATCTCTTTCCCTCGAAGCCCTTTTCCCAGGACCTCTTTCTTCCGGAGCCCTTTCTCCAATAGTCCCCATCAGCGCCCTCTTATTCCGTTCGGGAGAACTGCGGGGCCGCCCAAGATCGTCCCGGTGCCCCCTGCTGACCCGAATCTCCAGGAAGGAAGGCCCTCCATTTGAGGAAGGCCCTTCGTTTGAGGAAGGCCCTTCGTTTCTCGAAAAGGACTCGAGGGCTTCCTCAATTTCTCCCAAAACGCATGCCGTAGCGACGTGACGATAGCCACAGGCTTCCGCGATCCTGACGAGGTCGACTTGCAGGGCAACCGTCCTCTGCCCTCCGACGGAATCGTGAGCGCCATTGTTCAGGACGACATGATACAGGTTACGACAACTCGACTGCCCTATGATAGCCAGAGCCCCCATGTGCATCAGGACCGCACCATCCCCGTCAAGACAAAGGACGGGACGATCCGGACGGGATAACGCAAGCCCCATTGCAATCTGCGATGCGTGTCCCATGGAGCCCACCGTCAGGAAATCCCGATCGTGAGCCACACCGCTCCTCTCCCGACACTCGTAGAGCTCCCTCGAGATATGCCCCGTCGTTGAGACGAAGACGGCCCCCTCCGGAGCACACGCAAGGACCCTCTCGATGGCCTCCTCACGACTGAGCGGAAAACACCGGGCCTGACAATCCGACTCTCCGTCCGTCGAGGCAGCCCCCCTTTGGAACGTTCCACCGCGCACCAGCAGGGCGGCAGGGGCCTCCCGCGCACGAATATCCCCAACGATTCGCGCCAACTGTCCCTCGGCCTCGCTCCAGTCCTCCGAGAGGATTTCGCAGGGAATATCCATCCCCTCAAAAATCCGGCGGGTAATGATCCCCTGTTTGACATGCTGCGGTTCGTCCTTCCCCCCGGGCTGCCCCCGCCACCCTACAAGCAGGAGCATCGGAATGCCATAGACCTCGGGGGCCGCGAGGGATACCAAGGGATTGAAGGCATTGCCCTGACCGGAATTCTGCATATAGACCAGGGCAGGCGCCCCCGTTCCGAGATAATGCCCGGCGGCCAAGGCGACGGCGCCCCCCTCGTTGGCGGCCGTCACCCGCACGTGGCCGGGAAGCGCCGCCAGCTCCGCACAGAAATTTTTCAGCAGGGAATCTGGAACACCCGTAAAGAACTCAACGCCCAGGGCACGGAGCTTGTTTAAAAAGATTCCTGGATCCAACATGGGGCTTTATCCTCAAACCAACTCGAGGATATCTCGGATGGGCATGATCATCTCATCGGCCTCCCGGGCACGCCCGTGTTTCAAAATGCTCTCCGCGACCCTCAGCATGGCGGGGTACTCGCTGCGCAGCAGCTGATTCGCATAGATCACCATGCGGATTCCCCTGTCCCTGAGCTCCCTCTCCGTCACCTGGGCATAGGTGCTCGGCACCACGATCAACGGGACGAGGGAAAGCTCCCGAGACTCTCGATAACGTTCGCAGAAGGCAAACACCTCGTCCGGAGATTGCGACTTGCTGTGGATCAAGACGGCATCCGCCCCCGCTTCCACATAGGCCCCGACCCGGCGCAGGGCTTCCTCCTGTCCGTGTCCCAGGATGAGGCTCTCACAGCGGGCGGCGATCATAAAATCCCCGGTAACCCGAGCCCTTTTTCCCACGGCTATTTTTTCGCACATGACCTCGATCTCCTCCTGCGGCTGCAAATTGTCCGCCGCATACAGGGAGTTCCGTTTGCGCCCCTTTTTATCCTCGATAATGACCATGGAGACCCCCAAACGTTCCAGGGTCCTGACGGTAAAGCGAAACTGATCGACGTTCCCGCCGCTGTCCCCATCGTAGACGATGGGCTTGGTGGTGACCTCGAGGATGTCGTTCACCGTATGCAGACGATTGGTCAGGTCCACGCACTCGATGTCCGGCTTCCCCTTGGCTGTGGAATCCGTCAGGCTGCTCAGCCACATCGCGTCGAACTCCACCGTTCGACCATCCTCCGACCTGACGGCCGAGTTTTCGACGATCAGGGCGCTGAGGCCACTGTGAGCCTCCAAGACCCTGACGAACCCCTTCTTGTCCAGAAGCTGCTTCAACCTCCCGCGCCGAATGTCGGGAGTCGTGCCCACCTCCCGAATGGCCTTGTTCAACTGCGTCGAGGAGATACCGGATGTGTATTCCGGCTCGACAAGCCTGCCGCCCCACTCCTTCAACACCTCCACAACCCGGGAGCGCGTCTCGCTCTGCACGCCCTCCCTCCAGTCGGAACCGTGCACCACAAAATCGGGGCGCAGTTGACGAAGGTTCTCCACGTAATCCAGAGTGGCCTGAGGCACGACCCTGGAGACCCCCTTCAGATTTTCGACGACGGCGCTGCGCTGCTCGAAGGTCATATAAGGAAGGCGCTTGTAGCTGGCGATCGCCTCATCCGTCAGGACCCCAACGACGACCTCCCCGTACCGTGCCGCCGTATGAATGATATTGAGATGTCCCGGATGGATGATATCGGCGCTCATGGCGACGTACACCAAAGGCTTTCGTTCCGGCATAACATGACACGTCCTTCGTTTTAGATTGCTTCTTTTTAGATTGTCTCTCGGAAGCTCAGACCCGAGACCTCAGCAGGCGCTCGATCGGATAAAGAACGAGATAGGCGAGATAGGCCCTCAACCGATTGGTCCTGGGTATTCTATGGGTAAACACATGCCACAGGCGCCCCATACCACGGATGGACATCACCGCCTCCTGAAGGGAGTTCCATGGAGTTCTGTGAATGTATTTGTTAATCCAATCCACATAGTCCGGCGCCACAACCTCGGACAGAACTCCACGATCCAGGGGCGGCAGCGGCACCCTGTCGAGAGCCTGCATGTTCAGCGTGTTCGGCAGGCGTTTCGGCCTGCAAAGGTCCTCCACCATGATGCCGTTTTTCCTGAAAAAGTCCTGTTGCCACACCCTGTCCCTCCGCCTGTTGGGAGGCAGGTTGAGCATGGCGGCAGCAAGATGGAGATCAAGAAATGGGCACCACGGAGCATAGCCCAATTTCTCGGGCACGCGGAACAGGTAGGAAAGCAGCACCTGCTTATGGCGCAGGACCTCGATAACCCGCAGCCTCGGGTCCTCCAATCGTTCCCGGTGCTCCTCCCAATATTCCATTCGGGCCACGGAATCCTCCTGGACCCGGCATTGCGAGGAATCCGCATTCATTCCATGGGTCAGCCCCAACAGGGGCAGCTCCTCCGGAGAGGACACCAAAGGGGCGAAACGGCCGGCCCAGTCGTCTCCGAAATGTCCGGAAAGCATAGGGACCTCTCGGGTTTCAGGAGGCAGCAGCGCCCTTATGGCATTGAAAAACTCAAAATGATACATCCCATGGGCGTGAGTGGAGACCCCGTAGAGGGAATACCATTCGTCGAGGTAATTGTGAAAGGCTCCCAATTCGACCTGCTGCCAGGAGGTTCCAAGACGTCGGGATAGCTCCTGCGCGTATACGACCTCCGACGAGGCGCTCTGAGGCGAGGTTATTCCGTAGGTGAAGGACCGAATACGTCTTTTATCGCCCACCATCCAATTCAGGATACGAGAGTCATATCCACCGCTGGTAGGAATGACGATCTCTCCATCTACGGAGGCCTCCCACCTCCTCACGGAGTCCCTGAGCCACTCCCATATTTCATCCTCGGAGAGCGCTGTTTCATCCAGAGCTTTGACCGCGGCATCCTCCATCCGCTCCACCCGAAGCGTTCCGTCGTCGAGACGTACCAGCCGCGAGGAATGGGGCAGAACGTGCACATCTCTGACAGGCGTGTGCCCGAAGACGCAATAACCAAAGTCCATGTAATCTCTCAAGCCCTGGTGGTCGATCTCCAGATTGGCGCAATCGATCACGTCGTTGATGAATGGCCCGGCCTGTCCCGTACGAGTATTGTAAAAATATGGGGAGGAAGCCACCCAATCGGATTCGAACAACACCGTCATGCCGTTCCTGACACCCCTTTCGCCGTGGACGGGATCATCTCGTCCGGAACCTCAAAAGAAGCGTTTCTCGTATGAACGCTGCGATGAGGTTGAAAGAACGTTAATTGGAGATTTTCATTTAAGTTTTCGTGATTCCTATATTCATAAGTCAGGAACCGCGGCAAACAATTTTTTCCCTCTGAAGATAACACGATACTTGGGATTGAATTTTTTGATCAGCTGTTTAACATCCTCCATGGAGTAAGGAACAAAATGAGCATTGCAGTACAATATAGATAGCTTAGGTGCAAAATAGCTAATGGTCTTCCTCGCCCCTCTCAAGAGGTGCATGTCGTATCCCTGGACACTCATCTTGATGAAATCGACACGAGAAAGCCCACGCTCCGCGACAAAGGCATCGATCGTCGTCATAGGAACCCGGACGGTACTCCGGCACACGCCATCCCCATCGAGGAAGGAATTGCACTGCGCATCCGCGGGGTCCACAAACAACTCGATCTCCGAGACCACGTCGCCCAGCCCCTCCTGAAACGGATAAATATTGGGATTCAGCCTGGCGGTTTGCACCAGGTATTTGAAGGCGGGAGGAGAGGGTTCAAAGGCATAGACCTCACCAGCCCCCTTGGCGGACGCATAGGCGGCAAAGTCCCCAATCCAGCCTCCGGCATCGATAACGACATCGCCGGGAAGGATTTCGACATCCAGCCCATCCCCCACATAAGCATAGGGCGTTTCGCACCAGAAGAGAGTTGTTCCGTGACTTCGTTCAACCGTTGCCTCGTCGTGGCAATCTTTGAAGTAACAATAATGGAAACAGGTCTGACCAAAAGGGCCCTGCCAGAAAAAGGTATCCTCGGTTTTCTCATCCAGGAGGGGCAGCCGGATATCCTTAATGTGATAACTGTCCTTCTCCTTAAAGTTCTTCACCTTTTTCTTATGATAGAAGCGTGGATTTTTCCCTAGGAATGTCGATATCATATGGTCCAGGCAGAACAGGAAAAACTCCCACCACGTATCGACCCCGGATCGTACGCCTTGAAAAGCGCCCCAAACGACCTTGAGTTTGCGCAACACGACATCGCTCATCCAAACAATGCTCCAGTCCGTAGTCTATTTCTCGATTTGCGTACTCTTGACAGGCTGCAAAACCCAAGGCTGATCCAAGGCCAATATGCCCGGGGTCTCTCCAAGACGATAGGGAGAAGGATAAATTCTCCCGGCTATCTCGAATGAGAACTCGGGAGGCGTCGCGTGAATGTTAACTATACGCTCCCGATTGAATAAATTGACCTCCATCTTCACATGGTAGTTCCCCACATTCAGCAACGAACAATTCAACGGAACCCGAAGGATGAATTTTCCCTGGAGCTGCGGGAGTTCCTTCTCCCCCCCCATCTGGTCCGTCTGATAGCCATAACAAACCAACACTCCATTTGCCTCATATAGGCAATACCCGACCTCCAGCGCCGGGTCCGGGACCTCGACAAAGCCCTCGATCTCGACCCAAACCTTGTCCTTGCGCTCCACGGGTCCCGAGATCGCCTTCCCGTCCTCCCCATAGAGGCCGAAGCGCAGCGGCTTGAACCAGGGATTCTCGAAGAGGTTTCCGGGGTTCCTCCACTCGGCCGTCGCGCTCGTATCCCTCGAGACGTTCAGATACTCCCGCACTCCGGCGGAGACGTCCGGCGTGTCCAGCGCCACTCGGCCCCGGTCCAGGCACACCACCCGATTGCAGAGCTGCGAGATGGCCCCCATGTTGTGGCTGACGAACAG
>NZ_CAUUWA010000095.1 GCF_963548695.1 uncultured Fretibacterium sp. | reverse complement strand
CCGCGATCACAGGTTCCTCGTTCTTCAACACCCGTTCGCCCGTCTGAAGCAGAGAGAAGACCGTTTCATAGGGCACCTTTTTTCCGTTTGCAGCTTTCGCCCTGACGGCCCTCTCATCTTCAGCCGCGTTCGGGGCTCTTTTTACGGGCCTCTCCCCCGTTTCGGCCGAGGGGCGTCGGCGCATGGCGGCCGCGTTCGCCCGCTCCCCCCGGGGGGTAGACAGGTTCTTCTGTTCTCCCGACATCTCCAACGGGAAATGGGAAGCGGCATTCCTCCCTCCCCAATCCTCGTCGAAGGCGCCCCCCGACCCCCGAACGCTCAGGGCCGTCCAGGCAAAGAGGGAATCGTGAACGGGGGAAGCCTCCTCCGTACGTCGCCGGAGCTCGGATACGGGGACCGACGTCGCCAACACGACAAGAAAGGCCGAGAGGACCGCGCGGGATAGGAACATCCCCACTCGGCGGCGCGGCTCACGGGACGGGCCAAGCGAGGACCACACGTCCCGGCGCAGGATCTCCAGGTCGGCCCGGGCACATTCGGCGTCCATCAGGGCGCTCTCCATCGCCCCCGACTTGTAGGAGCGCTGGAAGCGCTCCAGCCATCGCACGATGCCGGCCACTCGTTTTTCCATGCCCACTCCGCCCATTTGCCCACCTCCGACGGCCTCGGGGAGGGAGCTTCTCCGCAAGCCGCTTTTTTGCCTCTCTCCCAATATTATTTTATCCCCCCGCGCCAGCATTTTATGGCATCACGGGCGGAAAACAGCAGAACCCTCCGGGCATCCCGTTCGGGGGCTGTCCACATCCGGCCGGACCATGAAAACGCATCGCCCGCCAACGCAAAAAGCCGGGATCGTGCCGTGATTTTACCATAAAGGACGACGGACGCCCTCCGGTATCTCCACGCAGATGCGGGGCGTCCCCGCCCCATTGGAGAGAAATTGGAGAGAGGGTATAATTTTTGTGGGGGGTGTGGGGGAAAGAGGCCCTGCCCGGCGCCGCTTTTTGTTTTTTAAGGAAGCGCGGGGCACAAAAAATGGAGGGGATGGGATATACCATGCTGTTCAAGACGACCGAACAGAAATCGACGGTAAGGCGCGAGATCCAGGGAGGAGCCGGAGAGGCGCGGTGCCTTTCCGCGATACCGCGCGGCGAGGGGCCGGCGGAGAGCCGCTTCAAAATGGTGAGCAGGATGACCCTTGAAGCGGGGTCGAGCATCGGGCTCCACACTCATGAGATGGACGAGGAGATATACATCGTCCTCTCCGGGAGGGGGATCTATACGGACGACGATGGGTCCCGGCGCGAGGTGGGGCCGGGCGACGTCTCCTTGACGATGCGGGGACAGCGGCATGGGCTTGAGGTGTCGCAGGAGGGGCCCCTGACGCTTATGGCCGTGATCGCGGAGTGACGGCCGACTGGAAAAATCCCTGCTCTTGAGGGGGCAGGGATACGGGGGACGCAAGGCGGGTAACATAAAAGGGGCCGCCCGACAGAGCGGCCCCTTTTGTACACAGGCTGACGGGATATGGGCGGATCAGAACGCCGCCAGCTTCTCCCCCCAGGCCGTGCAGTTCGCGACAGCCGCATCGTCCGGCGTCTCGTTGACCGCCAGGCCGTCGTCCATGAGCGTTACGCCGCCGTTGCGGCAGCGGTCGGCCCACGTGCGCAGCCACTCCCCGTCGCCCCATCCGTAGGAACCGAAGATGGCGACCTTCTTCCCCTTCAGCCCCGGAAGCGCCTCGGCGAAGAACGGCTCCATCTCCCCCTCCTCGATGGTCTCGACGCCCATCGAGGGGGACCCGAAGGCCACGACGTCGTAGCCCGCGAGATCGGCCACGGAAACGTTCGCCACGTTCTTGCACTCCACCGTGGCGCCCTTTCCCTCGGCCCCCTTGGCGATCGCCTCCGCCATCTTCTCGGTATTGCCCGTACCCGACCAGTAGACCACCATAATCTTCGACATTTCACAGACCTCCTCGTTCTTTTCGGCTTCCTCGGCCGCAAAGCTCACATGCTCCAAGCCCCTTGCAGCCTTGGCCCGACTACAGACGAAAGCCGCTCCCGTTCAACAGGGAACGAGCCGCGTCGCACTCCGCCCGCCGATACCGCCTGAAGGCGCGGCGGGCTTTCTCAACATTGCCGTAGACCTTCCAGTACCCCACAGCCAGGCTTTTGGCCCCTCTGTGCTCCAGGAACCCCCTGACGTCCTCGGGAGGATAATCGAGAAAGAGACCAATTTCGTGCGGAAACTCAAGGCAAAAGCGCTTTTGGAGGTGCTCCAGACAGGCGTCCAGAACGAAGGGGAAGGCGTATCCCCGATCGATAAGGATGTCGCGCACGGCCTTCGAGCCCAGAACCCGCTCCAGCAGCTTACGCCGATAAATCATGACCAGCGCGCTGCCCGACGCGGAGGCCGCACAGCCGTTGAGCAGGACCGCCTCCACACCCAAGGGACACAACCAACTCTCGCCCCGTGCTCTCCACAGGGCCCGGACATCCTCCCCACTGCGCCTGAGGTTGAGCAGGGTCGCCGCTTTCATCCCTTTTATTGTTGGCGCCCCAAAACAGAACACGAGGGCCTTGAGATACTCCTCCGTGTCCGTCTCCCGGATCGACTCCATAAGGCTTTGGATAATCGGTTTTTTCATTGCCATCGCATCCGCCGTAAAAGCCTCCCCCCAGCAAAAGCTTCCGCAAAGCCCTGCTTGTGGCCCAAACAAAAAGCGCATGTTTGATATTGAAAACTTATATCGAAATGCGTTTTTTGTCAAGCACGAAAAGGAGACCCAAAACCGCAGGCAAAATTTTTAACGTGTGGTAAAGACAGGTTTTGCACGTTTTTCGCTGCACCTGACGGGTGCAAAATGAGAGTTTGCTTAATTTATGTAACAACGCACTTTATTTTTCATAATCGCAACCTGCGGATTTTGGGGACGATCCCTCTCTTGATTGCGAAGGGCATTCGCGTTATAGTAATCGAAGAATGTCGAGAGAGGGAACGGAGGACATGTCATTTGGCTTCTGAAGTCGTAAAACCCTGGTGGAGAGAGACACTTGAGACCATCGTCTGGGCGTTTGCCCTGGCGATGATCATCCGCACCTTTATCGTGCAGGCCTTCTGGATCCCCAGCGGCTCGATGATCCCCACCCTGGAGGTGGGGGACCGGGTCCTGGTGGCGAAGTTCTGGAACTGGTTTTTCGAGCCCTCGCGGGGGACGATCTACGTCTTCCGGTATCCGGAGGATCGGGACCGGGATTTCGTCAAGCGCATCATCGCCGTTCCGGGGGACACCGTGGATATCCGCAGCGGGACGGTCTACGTCAACGGCGAGCCCATCGACGAACCCTACGTCCAGAACCGGGACCAATACACCCTTCGACCCAACCGGGTCTTCCCCGAGGTCCCCTTCACGGTACCGAAGGACAGCTATTTCGCCATGGGCGACAACCGGCCCAACTCTCAGGACGGCCGCTTCTGGGGCTTCATCCCGGCGTCCGACATTCACGGCCCGGTCTTCTTCCGCTACTGGCCCCTGACCCGCATCGGGTTTCCGCGCTGAAGTGGGACGGACCGTCTGGTACCCCGGGCACATGGCCCGCGGGGGGCGCAAGCTGTCCGAGCTCCTCGAAAAGCTGGATCTTATCGTAGAGGTGCGCGATGCTCGCGCGCCTTTTTCTACCTCCGCCCCTCTCGTCGCCTCCTTCGCTCGCGTCAAGCCCGTGATGCTCGTCCTCGCCAAAAAGGACCTGGCGGACCCGGATCGGACCCGGGTCTGGCTCCGGGAGCTGGAGCTCGGGGGGCGGGAGGTGCGGGCGCTCGACCTCCGCAGGGAGCGGCCGACGGCCCTCCGCAAGGCCCTCTCGGCCCGGAAGCCGGCTCACCGGGAGCTCAGGCTGGCCGTCATGGGCATCCCCAATGTCGGCAAGTCGATGCTGCTGAACGCCCTGGCGGGCAAGGCGCAGGCCCGCGTCGGGGGGATCCCCGGACTGACCCGGGAGGTCAGCTGGTATCGCAGCGGGGACCTGTTGATCGTGGACTCGCCCGGGATCCTGGACCCTCACGCGGAGCCGGGCGTCCACAGCGTGCTCTCCTGGCTGGGTTGCGCGAAGGCAGAGGTGCTGGGCGGCTTCGAGACCTCGGCTCTCTCCTTCATCCGCTTCCTCAGGGCGCGCGGGCTCTTCGGGGTGCTCCTGAAGAAATGGGAGATCGAGGAGCGGGACGAGCCCGGGGAGCTGACGCTGGAGCGGCTGGGGCGCCGCCTGGGCTGCCTCGTCTCGGGGGGGGAGGTCGACAGGGAGTTGGCGGGCCGCCGCCTGATGGACGCCTTCTCGTCCGGAAAGCTGGGGCCGGCCACCCTGGAGCTTCCGGGGGACCCGCTGTGGGGGGACGGGGCGGCCTAGAGCGCGGGGCCGAGGGGTGGGCCGCCCGTTCCACTCGCTCCGTCCGGGTTCCCCGGGAGGAAGCCCTGGAGCGGTTGAGCATGCTTCGGTCCTCGGAACCCAGCGCCATCGTCGGGACGGACGAGGCGGGGCGGGGGCCTCTGGCGGGGCCCGTCGTCGCCGCCGCGGTCTCCCTGACCCCCGTTCAGGAGGAGGTCCTGCTGTCCCTGGGGCTGCGGGACTCCAAGAAATTGACGGCACGGGGAAGGGAGCATCTCTGGGACGCGATGGCCGAGCTCGGCGTCGCGTGGCGCGCCCAGGCCGCCGGCGCAGCACGCATCGACCGCGACAACATCTCCCGAGCGTCGCTCTGGGCCATGGGGCAAAGCGTCCTTCGCCTGCGGCCCCTGCTGGCGCGGGAGCCGGAGTGTGTGGTGGTCGACGGTATCCTGGCGATCCCGGACCTGCCCTTCCCCCAGTGGCCGCTCGTGGCCGCGGACGACATCGTCCCGGCCGTCTCGGCGGCCTCGGTCGTCGCCAAGGTGCTCCGTGACAGGGCCATGACCGCCCTCGACCGCCTGTGGCCGGACTACGGGTTCGCCCGGCACAAGGGCTATCCGACCGCCATGCACCGCGAGGCGGTGGCCCGGCTCGGGCTCTCGCCCGTGCACCGCGAATCCTTCTGCCGGAACATACACCGAGAGGAATACGGGCGAGGAGAAGATGAGGAGAGAAGATAAGGAGAGATAACCATGCCCCCAATCTCCAACCTCAACGTGCAGATAGGCCCCAACCAGACGGGGACCGGAGAGATAGGAACGGCCCCCGCCTCTCCGGGGAGGCCCGTTCCCCCATCGCCGCTCGGTTCCCTCCGCACGGGGACGGTGGTGGAGGGACAGGTGCTCGGACGCAATGCGGACGGCACCTACTCCGTCCGCCTCGATGCGCAGGACGGTCGCCCGGCCCAGCCCCTCTTGGCTCGGGCAACGCTGACCCTCATCGCGGGAGAGCGCTTCCGCGCCGTCTGGGACGCCTCGGGGCCCGATGGCGTCCCCGTCCTGCGGCTCTCCCCGGAGGAGCTCTCCTTCCTGTCCCGGGTCCCAGTCTCCGACCGCGAGGTGGCGACGGCGCTTCTGGCGCGCGGCCTGCCGCTCTCGGACGAGGTGCTGGCCGCGGTCCGGGACGCCTGGAGGCGTGTAGGTAATGCTCCGGACCAGCTCTCCTCCCTGATCGAGCTCTGGGCCCGCGGGGCCCCGCTGACGGCGGAGAACGTCCGGCTCCTAACGGAGTACGCGGCCCTCGGCGGCGGGGCGGCGACGGCCCTTTGGGCGCGGATCCGCAAGGAGCTCCGGGAACGGGCCCGGGATGGAGAGGACCCCGTAGAGGTCCTGCGAAGCCTGAAGGAGGGAGAGGGGGAGATCGCCCGCTTCCTTCGGGCGCACTCCCTGCTGATGCACGCCCCGAGGGACGAGGTCAACCCCCTCCTGCTGGGCGCGCCCTTCTGGCCGGGTCCTGAGGATGCCCCGGACCTCACGGCGCGCGTCTTCGTGGGGCGGGTCTGCGAGGAGGACGGCCGACGGTACTGGCAGGTCGGGTTCGGAGTCGAGGGGCCGAGGCTGGGCTTCGTCGGCGGGACCGTCGAGAGCGACGGTCGAGGCTGCAACCTCGACCTCCATGCCGACCGCGCCGAGACCTGCGAGCTTCTAAAGCGGAGGCGCGGCGATGTCCGCGAGGAGCTGGAGGGCACGGCGCTGCCCGTCCGGTTCATCGGCATCTCCCGGAGCGCCGTCGAGCGCCTCAGGAACCGTCTCCTGTCCGGGCGAGGCCTGGACCTGACCGTCTGATGAGCGGCCGGAAGCGGGACAGGGCCGTCGCCCTCCAATACGACCACGAGGCGATGGATGCCCCGACCGTCGTCGCCAGGGGGGAGGGCCTCGTCGCCCGGAAGATCGTGGAGCGTGCCCTGGAGGCGGAGGTCCCCATCGTCGAGGACGCCGCGCTGGTCTCCGCGCTGCTCTCCCTGGAGCTGGGCGAGGAGATACCGGCCGAGCTCTATGAGGTCGTGGCCCGCGTTTTGGCCTGGCTCTATCGACTGGACAGGGGGGAGTCGGCATGACGCGCCATCTGGAGCTGGGGCGGAACGCCGAGGAGCGGGCGGAAGCCCACATAAGATCTCTGGGCTGGAAGGTCCTGGGGCGCAACCTCGTCAACCCCTATGGAGAGCTCGACATCGTCGCGATGGACGGATCGGAGCTGGTGATCGTGGAGGTGCGCTGCCGCACGTTGGGGGAGGTGCAGTCGTCCCTGGACTCCGTCGGCCCCAGGAAGCTGCGCCACTTGATCAACGCGGGCCGGGCCCACGCGGACCGGATTGGCTGGACCGGCCCCTGGCGCATCGACCTGATCGGCTTCACGGTAAATACGGCGGACCGCGACGCCGCGGGATCGGAGTGGCGCCTGGAGCACGTCCGGGACGTCACGCGCGGGATGGACTGCCCGTCATGAACGCCACGCTGGGCGTCACCCTGAGGGGGATGGAGGCCGTGCCCGT
>NZ_CAUUWA010000094.1 GCF_963548695.1 uncultured Fretibacterium sp. | reverse complement strand
CCATCGACGTCGCCAAGACCACGGCGGCCCACGCGTTTTCCTATTGCCTTACGGCGCGCTATGGATTGCCTCATGGTCATGCCGTGGCGACGTTCCTGCCGGAGGTCCTCAGGCAGAACGGAACGGCTCCCGCAGATCGCGTGACGGATCCGCGGGGCGAAGGGTTCTTGCGGCAGGCCGTGGAGGAAATTCTGAACGTACTGGGCTGCGAAACGGTAGATGAGGGAGTACGAAGCCTCTATGCCTTGCGGGAGGCTATAGGGTTGACGGATTCCTGGATGGAGGGAAAAGGATTGTCGTTTGATGTCGTTTACGACCATGCCTTTGCGGAGGCCAACGTTTCGCGTTTGAGCAACAATCCCGTGAGGCTCGCACGGAGCTGCACGGATGAAGAGGGGAAGGATTGAAAATTAGGTGGTTTATTCGTTATGGCGGCTTGGCTTGTCTGTTGATCCTCCTGTATCCCGGGGCTGCGGCGGCGTACCTCGATCCCAGTGCGGGCAATGCCCTAGTGTATATCGCCGTGACGGCGGTCGGCGTCGTGGGATACGTGCTGAAGGGGATATTCTATCGGGCGGTTGAAATTTGGACGGGCAGGCGCCGTTCGGATGAACGGGGACGGTCCTGTCAAGATATCGCCATTTTCAGCGAGGGGAAGAATTATTGGACGACCTTCGAGCCGATCGTCTCCGCGTTGATTTCGCGGGGGCAGCCCTTCAGTTATTTTACCGCGGATATCGAGGACCCCGGATTGACGATACGCAGTCCCCTGATGAGAGGACGGTACCTGGGGGAGGGGAGCGCCGCCTATGCGCGGCTGAATAGAATACGGTGCAGGGTGATGCTCGCCACCACTCCGAATATCGGTACGCCGGGGTTCCCTCTCCCGAGGCCGGCCGGCGTGGAGTTTCTTGTCCATGTTTTTCACGCTCCGGCCGGGGTCGCCTATTATAAAAAGGGGTCCCTGGACGCCTACGACGGGGTTTGTATGGTGGGGGAGTACTCCCGGCCGGCGATTCGACACCTCGAACGGCTTCGTGGCCTGCCGGAGAAGGAACTGGTCTGTACGGGGCTGCCTTACTGGGACGTGCTGCTCAAACGATTGGGCGACAGGGATGAGATGCACGGCCGTGGTGAAGACGGAACGGAAACCGTGGCGAAACAGGCGGGGAGGCGGACGATACTGCTGGCTCCGTCATGGGGACAGAAGGGATTTCTGTCCTGCTACGGTCCGGAATTTATCGGTACGCTTGCAAGGGCGGATTTCGATATCATCCTCCGTCCTCATCCTCAGTCGTGGAGGACGGAGCCCGCCTTGCTGCACCGGATTGAGAGATATTTATCGGCGTTCGACAATGTGACGTGGGACAAGGATAGTGATCCATCCCGTTCCCTCCTGGCCTCCGATATCCTGATCTCCGATACCTCGGCAATCCGCCTGGACTATGCGATGATTTACGGAAAGCCCGTCATATCCCTTGAGACGGAGATCGGGGAAAGGGATTCCTTCGAGATTGCCGATCTTCCCCCGGAGTGCATGGATTCCCTGGCGGACAGGATATGCGTCCCGGTCGGCAGGGACAGGATAGATCATATCGTCGAGATCGTCGGGGAGGCCCTGTGTGAGGGGAAGATGCAGGGGATGGAGGACGTCAGGCGGCGCTATATCTCCTGCTTCGGATGTGCCGGGAAGCAGGTTGCGGAATATCTGGTCGAAAAGTCCGTACGGTTGTCCGTCCCCCGGAGGGATGAGGCGGAAGGGAAAGAGGAAGCCCACGATGTTGTATGATCTCTTGTTCAAGCCCGTTGTCGTCCTGCTGAAACATCTCTATCTCGCCATTTTTTCCTGCACGGGCGATTGGGGTACGTCCCTCGTCCTGCTTGCGGTTGTGATGAACATCCTGCTGCGCCCCCTCATGACGTGGGCCGCACGGCTGCAGAAAAGGGAACGAAAGCTGCAGGATATTCTGGTTCCACAGATTCGTGAGATCAAGCGGGAACTGCACGGTGCGGAGCAGCACGCCGAGCTGACGGAGCTTTACAGGCGGTATGCCTACCATCCTGTCTATGCGGTTCGCTCCAATGCCGGGCTTTTCATTCAGCTTCCGTTTCTGATAGCGGCTTATGCGATGCTCTCCTCCCTTGAGCTTTTGGAGGGGCAGCCTTATCTTTTCATTAGAGATCTGTCCCTGCCGGATTCGCTTTGGCACGGGATCAACCTGCTGCCGCTCCTCATGACGGTGGTCAATCTTTTGGCGGCATGGACGACGGAGAACTTTGGCACGCGAGAAAAGCTACAGGCCTCCGTCATAGGGCTCCTCTTTCTCCTTCTGCTCTATGGCGCTCCCTCGGCTCTGCTGATCTATTGGACCAGCAATAACGTCATCCTGCTCTTGAAGAATCTCGCCGTTCCAGTCAGGCATTTCCTGGGCGCACATGCAGACTTTTATGAAATATCGGGCCGGAGATTCCTCCCCGTCGGAAGGTGGAGGATACTGACCGATATTCTGGCCGCCCTTTCGATGTTTGCGATTTTGGGGTGCTACGTCTTTTTTTTCAGAAGGGGCTTCATCGGCCTGCGCTATGAGGAACTGTCCAGGATCGCCACGTTCCACAATTCCTATATTTGTACTTTCCTGTTCGTCTTTGCCCTTGTGTGGATGCTTTTCTGGCGTTTCCTGAGCCGGGGGTGGTCCCTCGCCGAGCTTGCGGCGAAGGCAGCCTACGTACTGACCGGAGCGTTGCTCCTCCTTGCGTATATTCGCTTTGCCCTCTTTCCCCTCGAGTTCTCGGAAGGTGCTTTTTTCAAAATCTTTTTTATCATGCTTGCCTCCTATCTGTTCTTTGCCCTGCTTCTTCCGGTGCCGGGGGCGGAGCTCGCCGCCTTTGCCCGACGAGCGGCTGGGGGTAGGGAAAATGCTCTTTATTGTGCTTCTTCTTCCTTGATGGCGGTCTTCCTCTGTATCTTTTACCCGTCGTTACTTTTTTTGACGGATCCGAGTTTTTTCCCGGATTCCCTGCCCGTCACCCTTCTGAAGCTGGGGCCTTATGGGATCGGTTTTTTGTTGTTGTCCCTCATCCTGTGGCTTTTACTGCCGTCGTTGCTGCGCAGCCTGCTCGCATTCCTAGCCGCGCTGCTGGTCTGTGTCGTTTTGTCGAACGCCTTCCTTTTGACGGAGAAGTACGGCGACCTGGATGCCCTTATGTTTGGACAGCCGTGGTTCCTGTTGTATCCCGGTCCCAGAGTTTTCTTGAAGGACATCGGAAGCCTTCTCATCGCGTTCTCCATTCTCTCCTTCTGCTTGTGGAAAAAGAAAATGAGGCACTTCATCAATGCCCTCTGGATCGTCTCCTTCGCTTTGCTTGGGGTGAGCGGCTATTGTTACCTCTCGAGCTCGCACATTCAAAGCGAGACCTTGGGAAGCGCCGATAAATTTCCCCTTTATCACAGCCGCCTATGGCGGTTCAGTAAAACGGAGAAGAACGTCGTCGCCTTTTTCTTCGATGGCTTTACGGGAGATCATCTGCAGAGAATCGTGGCTGCGGCTCCAGAGCTGGCTGAAGAACTGGATGGATTTACCGGCTATCCCGATACCCTGGCGACGGGATGCATGACCTTTCTGTCCACTCCGTCCATTTACGCCGGACCTTCCTATAAGGCCAACGTACTCAACCGTACGGAACCCAACTCGTCCCTCCGGGAAAAGTTCGCACGATCCCTCACGGTTTTGCCCAATATCTTCGTCCGCAGAGGATATGATGTCGTCATGGCAGGGACACCCTACCTGGAATCTGGGGATGTTTTTTTTCATAGGGGGTTGGAGAGTCCGGAGTCGGTTCTCCTTCTGTACGGCGATAACTGGGCAAGGGACTATATTCCCTATTGGCAGCGTTGGGCAGAGGCGACGGGTCTGAGCTTTCAGGATAAGGATGTGGACATATCGCGGTTCCTGTTGAACCTCTCCCTGTTCCGGGCGGCTCCCTTCAGCTTGAGGATCAACCTTTACAACGGAGGAAACTGGAGAGGCAATGTCGCGGACCAGGTCCTGGAGGCCCGGCTGAGGACGCACTTCATGTCAAATCTGCCTCCGATGCAGTTTATGGGCGATTTTGCCTCGGCCGATGAGGGAGCCCCGACGTTCAAAATCGTCCGCTCCATGCTGTCGCATTACACATGGCACCTGCCCCTGGAGGGCATGCAGCCGATGCTCGATCCTTATCCCGCTACCCCTGGCCAGTTTGTCCTTGTGGATGGGATAATTCCCGAGCACTATTATACGGAGACGCATATGGTGCGGTTTGTGGCGGACTTTGTAGCTTCCCTGAAGCGATTGGGGGTCTACGACAACACGCGTATCGTCATCTTTTCGGACCATGACTCCGGGGACAGCTGGGGTTTGAACAAAAAGTTGGGTAGGGAGGCTTATCAGGGAGATCCCAATGCGTTGCTGATGTTCAAGGATTTCGGCTCTCGCGGTCCGCTGTGTTTCTCCGACGCTCTGATGTCCTGCGAGGACATTCCAACTCTTTTGTTGGAAGGAATCGAGCGGGTTGACGGCATTCCCGACATGGAAGCGCTGCGGCGTATCAGCGGGCCGGACAGGGTACGCGTCCATTGCGTAGGGACGAGGACTCCAGATCAGAACCTGTTCGACGCAACGGTGTATACCGTGAGGGGAACGATATATCGGAGGGAAAACTGGTCGGAGGGAGAGTAGGTATGTCTGCGACGGGAAACTATGCCCCAATCGTCCTGTTTGTCTATAACCGTCCCGAGCATACCCGCAGGACGGTGGAGGCCCTGCGCGCCAATTGCCTGGCGCCGCAAAGCCGCTTGTTCGTGTTCGCCGATGGGCCGAAGAACGACGGAGCGCGGCCTGCGGTGGATGAGGTGCGGCGTTATGTTACTTCCATAGACGGTTTTGCCTCCGTCGAGGTGATGGCAAGTGAGGGGAATCGCGGGCTTGCCGCCTCGGTGATCGCTGGAGTTACCCGGATTGTGGGGGAGTTCGGACGGGCCGTCGTGTTGGAGGACGACATGGTGACGGTTTCGCATTTCCTCGACTACATGAACGAGGGGCTGGACCTCTACCAGAATGATGTGGACGTCGCCACGATCCAGGGGCATATCTATCCGTTGGACCTTCACTCTTTGCCCCAGAGCTATTTTCTGCCGTCCCTGGGGTGCTGGGGTTGGGGGACGTGGTTACGTGCATGGAAGAACTTCGAGCCGGACAGCGCCCTGTTGTTGAAACGCATTCGTTCGGCAAAACTCTCGCGTCGCTTCGACCTGGACGGCAGCTACCCCTATACGCGCCTCCTGGAACGCCAGGCCAAGGGCCAGGTCGATTCCTGGGCGATACGCTGGTATGCCACAAATTTTCTTCTGGGGCGCATGGGGCTGTACCCTTCAAGGTCTCTGCTGGAAAACATCGGTTTCGACGGTTCGGGAATTCATTGCGGCAGTCCGGAGTCGGGAGGGGGGCTTTTCAACGGGGAGCTGGCAGGGGACTATGAGCCCTTGAGAAGGATTCCCATTCGGGTTGACGAGGATATATTGAAGGCCGCCGGGCGTGCGTTGAACAGGATGCTGCCCCCGCCGTTATGGGTTCGCGGCCTGAAAAAAATCCGGCGTCTTCTGAAGGCTGCCGTGCGGGGCGGAATAACCCCGGAATAGCTCCTCTCGAGCGCGTGGGCTGAAAAGATGGAAAAGGGATGAGATGTGATGAAGAACTATTATGATGAAAAATATTTCGATTGGCAAAGGGATATCGGCTCTTTTGGAGGGTGGGCCAATCGTACGAAATTTGAATCATATATCTCCCCGGGGGACCGCGTATTGGATTTTGGTGGGGGGGGGGGTATCTTATGGCCCAAATCAACTGTGCCGAAAAAAGGATCGTCGAGATCAATGCTTCGGCCCGGGAGCAGGCAAAAGCCATGGGGATCGAAGGCTACGCGAGATCAGCCGAGGTCGCCGACGCATGGGCCGACGTCATTATATCGAACAACGCGTTGGAGCATACGGATTATCCTCTGAAAGAACTCGAGGAGCTCTATCGTGTGCTGAGGCCCGGCGGAAAAATTATTTTTGTGGTGCCCTGTTCGAATTATACTTATGCCTACAAGGCAAACGATATCAACCAGCATCTCTACAGCTGGAGTCCCATGGACATCGGCAATCTCTTTACACGTGCCGGCTTTCGCGTTTTGGAGTCGAAGCCGTATCGCCACAAGTGGCCCCCGCATTATCGTCTTTTGGCCCGAGGCGGGCGCCGTTTTTTTGACTTGTGTTGCTGGTTGTATGCAAGATGGGAGACAACCTGGGCACAGGTACGCGTCGTAGCGGAGAAATAGGGAACGGTAAATGGGAAGAGGACAAATTGTCTATGAAAGCGGTGCATTGAGGCGGTGGTGAGTGGTGTTCCCAAAACTTAAAAGAAGACTGAGTTACCTTTTTACGTCTGAGGGCCGGGATTTTCTGCGGCTCTATCGCTCATGTGCAAAACGGAGGCGATACCGTCCCCTGAACAATGTGTCCTTCGGGGGGCTTTCCTTTGACGTCCCCGATGCACCCAGTTTTTTCTGGCAATACGTTGATATCTTCAAAAATCAGTCCTATCTTTTCCGTTCCGATACATCCTCTCCCGTCATTTACGACTGTGGGGCGAACGTGGGCGTAAGCGTGGCCTACTTCAAAAGCCTTTATCCCGACGCCAGGGTCGTGGCCTTCGAGCCGGACAAGGAGATATACGGTTACCTGAGTCGGAATTTATCTCGAAACAATCTCCTGGAAGACGTTGCCCTGCACAACGCCGCAGTTTGGACACACGCGAAGGGAGTATCTTTTGCTTCGGATGGCGCCGATGGGGGACACGTGGAGGAATGTTTGGGAGGGCGCGTCGTGCCCAGCGTCGATCTGAAGGAGATGCTGCTGGGTGAAAAACGTGTGGATCTTTTGAAGATGGACATCGAGGGCGCTGAAACAGTAGTTATACCTACTCTGAAACACGTACTTAACCGCGTGCGCAATCTGTTTTGTGAATATCATTCTTGGGGAACGGAACGGAACGGA
>NZ_CAUUWA010000093.1 GCF_963548695.1 uncultured Fretibacterium sp. | reverse complement strand
GCACTCCGGGGCTCAGCTGTCTTGAAAATTCGGCTGCCTGCTTCGCCGAACGGCAATAACTGTATTGCCGTTCGGCATAAGCGATCGACACAGCACTCGGGACCTGACGGTCCCGAGGAGCTGGTCGCCTGCTTACCCCACCCAGTGAAGCAGCCCCTGGTTCAGATCCACCCGGAACACCGCATTCGCCGCCTCGTCGTCCTCCCCGGACGCCTCGCCACGGGCCCGGCGCCGGCCTCCCTGCCCCCGCGAGAACCCCTGCTGGCGCCGGCCATCGTCCTGCTGGACATCGACCGAAAACTGGGCCAGCTGTACGCCCTGCTGGGCCAGGGACATCCGGAGCTGCACGATCTGATCCTGTACTAATTGTCGGACCTGCTCACTGGAGACTTTAATGTTCGCCTCGAGCCCCGAGGTCCCGGTGGACAGTTCCACGGTCACACGCCCCAGCGCGGGAGGGTCCACGATCAGGCTCGCGCGATGCCCTCCGTTTACGCGGGCGAATCGCACCACGTTCTCGACTCCCTCGCGCAGGAGCTCGCCCGGCTGCGCCCCTCGGCTCAATTCCAAGGGGGCCGCCTGAGGCTGGGCAGGACGGCGGTTCGCCAGGATGCCGTCGAAAAAGGACTGGAAGTCCGGCCGGGATTCCGTCCTCTCCGCGCTCCGGGGGAGCTCCTCGGAGCTGTTGCTCCGGGCCGCCTCCGCCCCACGGGAACGCCTCCGGGAGGCGTCGCCGCCGGATTCCCGGCCGCCCTCCCGCCCCGTCCCCTCGCGGGGAGACCTCAGGGCCGACCCGACGCCGGGTCCTTCGTCCCCCTCCGGGGCGGACGCAGCCTGCTCCACGGCATCGTTCTCCCCCGCGGGGACGGGGACCTTCCTCCCCATCTCCCGGCGGGCTCCGGGAAGCCTCGAAAGCAAGGGTTCCTCCCCCAAGGAACGTAGTTCGCCAGCCCGCTCGGGGCAGTCGGGCGGAACCGCGATGGACATGGAATCGGCGACCCGGTCCCTGGCGGCGGGGACCTCCTTCAATTCGGGCCGGCCCTCCGAGCCCTCAAGCGCCGCCCCCTGCTGGAGGGCGGCAACCTCCGCAAGGACAGAGGGAGGGAGCGGCGCACCGCCCCCCTCCACCGGGTCCGGATCCGAGGGGTCGCCATCCGCGGAATCACCCGCGGCCACGCTCGCGCCCACAAAAGATCTGCTCTCATCCTCCGCGCCGCCATCCTTCGCGTTCGGCTCAAGGTCTCCGGTCCGCATGACCAGGGAGGAGGGCAGGGAGGCCCCCAACGAGCTCCTCTCCGCCGCGCCACCCTCGGCCAACGCTCCTCCCATTTCGAGACGATTCGCCGCGCGGGACAGGAGGGCCTCCAGACGCCGAAGGCCCTCCTCGGGGATGGCGTTCAACGCCCCCTCCGCGGCCTCCTTCATCAGAGGAAGGGCCTCGGGCGCCTCGCGCTCCAGCCCCTCCTTCAAGGACGCAAGAAGCTTAAGCGCCTCGGGAGAGAGCTGGGAATGCCCACCCTTCAGCGCCTCAAAGACCCTTTCCAGCGCGGGGGGCTCCACCTCCCTCTCCGCCCCCGGGACGGAGGCGTATTGGGCCATCAGGCTGGAGAAGAGCTGCGGGTCCGCAGGCTCGTCCAAACCCTTTTTCCCGCCCTTCACCCCATCTCCAAACCCCTGTCCGGGGGTACTCACCTGTACGAAAGGAAACGCCTCCGCCAACGTCCCCACGTCCTTTCCCTCTGTTTATCGCTTTTGGCCCGACATTTCGGGCCTACCGCCCTCGGCCGGACATCAGCTCTGTGGATTGAAACGGGGCTGTGCCCCGTACCCCCTCGCGAGCATCAAGATGCTCGCGGCCCCGGAAAGGTTGGACCTTCCAACCGGCAGGCTGGGGTCCCACTAGGACGCCTCGCTGTCTCAAACCGCGCCCCTATCGCCTCTGGCCAGACATTAATTCCTGTGGATTGAAACGGGGCTGCGCCCCGTACCCCCTCGCGAGCATCGAGATGCTCGCGGCCCCGGAAAGGTTGGACCTTCCAACCGGCAGGCTGGGGTCCCACCGGGATGCCTCGCTGACTCAAGCCGCGGACCTACCGCCCCCGGCCAGACATCAGCTCTGTTAGCCGCGCGGCACGCTGGGGTTTCATTTTGCCCAGGATCGAGGCACGGGCGTCAACCGGCAGTTTTTTCAGCAGGTCCACCGCAAGGCCCTCCCGAAGCTGCTCCACGATCTGCGCCGCATTGCGCGCGGACATATCCTGATAGGTCTTGGCAACCTGATCGATCAGACGCTTCTCGTCCTCGGTCGCCTCGCTCCCCGACCGGTCGGCGCTCGACTCCGAGAGCAGGCGCTCCTGCTCGTCCAGGACCTCCGCACGCCTGCCGAGGTCGTCCGAGAGAACCTCCAGACCGGCCTTGGTGCTCAGGACCCCGCGTTCCCGCTCGTCAAGGCGCTTCTGCCACTCCTCGAGCTCGAGTCGACGCCGTTCCTCCGTCGTCAGGGAGTATCGCTCGGGGACCTCGAAGATCTGCGCCAGGGGGGGCCCCACATAGGGGAGCCTCGGGACCACGCTCCAGAAGAGAGGGCGGCCGTCCCAGATCCCGCTGAAGTGAAGGCCGACCGCGACTCCCAGGGCCAGGAGGAGGAACAAAAACAACAGGCCCAGCTTGCTGCGTTTCCTCTTTTTTTTCTTGGGGGCCGCGGCCAGCGTCTGCTCCGCCTGAGGCTCCCTGGCGCTGTCCGCCACGCGTTCCTCGGCCATCTCTAATCTTCCTCCCTGTAGCGGCGGTAGAGGGCCATGACGTTCCTGACGTAACGGGAGGCCGCCTCGGGAACCTGCCCCGCATCGACCCGGTTCGGTCCTGCATTGTAGGCCGCCAGAGCTTTTTCAACGTCCCCATTGTATTTATCGGTCAGGCTGGAGAGGTATTTTACCCCGCCCTCGATATTCTGTTTCGGGTCGAAGGGGTCCTCGACACCCAGCATATCCGCCGTCCTTGGCATGAGCTGCATCAGGCCGCGGGCCCCCTTCGCGGAGACCGCCTCGGGATTCCAGCCCGATTCCACCTGGATGACGGCACGGATGAGCTCCTCATCGATGTTGTAGTCCTCCGCACAGCGCCCGGCCAGCCTGCGGAGCCCATCGAGGGACCGTTCCACAGGCGTCTCGGCCTTTTTAACAGCCTCGTCCAGGACATCGACGAAGCGCTCCGTCCCGGAGGCCCTCTTCTCCATCCAGGGAGCGCACCGCTGCAGAATCTCGTCGATGCGCCCCAGCGCCCGGTTCATGCTCGTCATCTCCGGTATCATGCCTCGGCTCCTTTTTTCATCCGCGAATAGCGTACCATGGCCACGTCATCCAGCTCAAGCTGTTCGGCCTCCATTCGGTTTTGAAAATCGACGGCCCTGAGCCGATCGACATAGGTCTCCATGACGCGGACATCCCGATGGCGCTCCACCAGACGCGCCTCCGTCCCCGCGATCCTCTGGCGGACATCCTGCAGGGAGTCCCGGCCCTCATGAATCCGGTCCTCGATCGAATCGATGAACTGCCGGCGGAACCAGAGCTCCGAGCAGGACGCCGTGCTCCCACCACAGCCGCAGCCGCAGAAATCCTCCACAGCCTTCGACTTCTCCCCCTCCAGGGAGAAGAGCCGGTCCATGACGTCCTTCTCCTCCCGGCGCTCCGCCGCCAGAAGGGCCTGCTCGGATCGCCTGTTGTCCTCCCTCAGCTTCAGGATGCGGTTGAACCTTCGAATACGCTGATGCACGGCGTCCAGACCTCCAAAATAAAAAACGTCTTATTTCATATTTTTCGTATACGGACGATTGAAAATCAGGCTCACGGCTGCGGGGCCAGGGCCAGCATCCGCCTGTCCGTCTCCTCGAACGAGGAGCTCTCGTCCACGCGCTGCTCCAGAAAACCGCGCACACTGTCCAGGTGCGAGAGCGCCCAGTCCACCCGCGCGTTGGAACCCGCCTTGTAGGCCCCGATGTTGATCAGGTCCTCGGACTCCGTATAGGTGGCCAGCAGGTCCCGGATGCGTCCGGCGGCCGCCAGGTGCTCCGGGGAGACGATGGCCGGCATGACGCGGCTAACGCTCTCCAGCACACTGACGGCCGGATAGAAGTTACGCGACGCGATCTTGCGGGACAGCACGATGTGCCCGTCCAGGACGCCCCTCACCGTGTCCGCAACGGGCTCGTTCATGTCGTCGCCCTCGACCAGCACGGTGTAGATGCCGGTGATACTGCCCCTCTCGCCCGCCCCGGCCCGCTCCAGCAGGCGGGGCAGCATCTCGAACACCGAGGGCGTGTAGCCTCTAGTGGCCGGGGGCTCGCCGATCGCCAGGCCGATCTCCCTCTGCGCCCGAGCGACGCGGGTCACCGAGTCCATCATCAGCAGGACGTTCCTGCCCCGGTCCCGGAAGTACTCCGCAACGGCGGTCGCGGTCAGCGCCGCCTTGAGGCGTATCAAGGGCGGCTGGTCCGAGGTCGCGATAATCAGAACGGAGCGCGCAAGGCCCTCCGGCCCCAGGTCCCGTTCGATGAACTCCCGCACCTCGCGCCCACGCTCGCCCACCAGGGAGATGACGTTGACGTCCGCCGTGGTGTACCGGGCCATCATCCCCAGGAGCGTGCTCTTGCCAACCCCGGACCCCGCGAAGATCCCGATCCTCTGACCCGTCCCGAGGGTCAGCATCCCATCGACAACGCGCACCCCCACGGACAGGGGACGCTCCACCATCTGACGCCTCAGGGGGTGCGGCGGCTCCGCGTACAGGGGATAAAAATCCGTGGCCGCCAGGGGCCCCCTGTCGTCCATGGGCTCCCCCAAGCCGTCCAGGATGCGGCCCAGCAGGGCCTCCCCGACCCCAACCTCCAGGGGATGATTCGTCGAGATCACATCGCAGCCCGGCCCGACCTCGCGCAGGTCCCCCAGGGGCATCAAGAGCACCCGGTCATCCCGGAACCCGACGACCTCCGCGTCCAGACCATGTGAGCCGTCCCGGAAACAGATGCGGCACAGGTCCCCCACACGAACGTCCGGCCCCTGGGACTCCGCGACCAGCCCCACGACCTGCGCGACCCTTCCGTTGATCTTGACCAGGGGGAGTTGCGCCAGCTCGGCCTCCAGGATGGAGAACAGGCCAGGCTGCGTCACTCCGGGGCCCCCTCGTCCGGCGCCTTGTCCGATGCGTCATCGCCCGCGGCCCTTCGGGTCCCGGCCCTCCTCTTCCGCGTCCCCGCCGGCTGCGGGGAGGGCGCCGCGTCCTTTCCACCCTCCGTTTCCCCTTCCTTCCTTCGACGGGCCGAAAGCCTTTTGGCCGGCTTGCCCAGCTTTTGGAACAACTTTTCGATCGAGGACTCTATCTGCTCTATCTGGGTGCGCCAGCGAGCGTCGTAAACCCCAAGGCCGGTCTCCACGATGCAGCTTCCGCGGTCCACGCTGGCATCCGGCTTCAGCTCCAAATGGCGCACGCCGCGCAGCACCTCCTCGAACTCCTGATCCAGGCTGTTCTGGAGGAGGGCGATATCCTCGGGCGATACGTAGATCACCACGCTGTTCTTGTCGCTGAGGCGCGTCAGGACATCGGCCAGCACGGGCAGAACCGCGTCCGGCTTCAGCTCGACCTCCCGCTTCAGCATACGCCCCAGCATGTCGAACCAGAGCCGCAGCATTCGGGGCTGGTTCAGTGCTGCCAGCTCGGAAAAATTCTCCTCCAGGCGGGCCGCGATGGACTCCAGAAGGGAGACCACCCCCCCCAGCTTCTTGAGGTACAGGGCCTCCACCTCGACCTTGGCCGTCCTGAGCCCCTCGGCATGGCCGGACTCCCGTCCCTCGGCCTCGCCCTGAAGGCGCCCCTCCTCGCGCGCGCGTTCCTCCTCGCCCTGCACGCGCGACTCCAGAGCCCGCTCCCTCTCGGCATAATCCAGGCGGAGACGCTCCGTCTCCGCCTCCAGCTCCGCCCTCTCTCGGGACAGGTCCGCATTGCGCCTCTCCGCGTCGTCCAGACGCCGGCGCAGGTCCTCCATCCGCTCCCGAAGCTCCTCGTTCTCGCCCCGTTCCCTCGGAATCAAGGCCTCCGGGACGGCCTCCCCTTCATGGGAACGCTGCTCCTCCCCTTGTTCCAGGGAAAGAGCAGCCTCGGACTCCATTCCAATCTTGACGGCCTCAGGCAGCAGGCGAACCGTGCGCAGTACCTTCTGACGAACGCTAGACAACGAGCTCGTCCTCTCCGCCCGAGGCTATGACGATCTCGCCCTGCTCCTCCAAACCCCTGACGATATTGACGACCTTCTGCTGGGACTCCTCCACGTCCTTGACGCGAACCGGGCCCATGTAGTCCATATCCTCCTGCAGCATCTCCGCCGCGCGCTTGGACATGTTCTTGAAGAACTTCGTCCGAAGCTCCTCGGTCGCCCCCTTGAGGGCCAGCCCCAGCTCCTTCATGTCGACCTCGCGCAGGACGCGCTGCAACGAGCGGTCGTCCAATCGGATTATGTCCTCGAATACGAAGAGGCGCTTCTTGATCTCCTCCGCCAGCTCGGGGTCGTTCTCCTCCAAATGTTCCATGATGTTGCGCTCCGTGGTCCGGTCGGCGCTGTTCACGATGGCGACCACCGCATCGATGCCTCCGGCCATCGTGAAGTCCTGCCCCATGACCGTGCTCAGCTTGCGCTCCAGCACCCGTTCCACCTCCCGAAGCACCTCGGGCGTAATGCGGTCCATCCGGGCGATGCGCTTGGCCACCTCGGCCTGCATGACCGCGGGCAGGCCGCTGAGGATCATGGCAGCCTGAGGCGCCTCCAGGTACGACAGGATCAAGGCGATCGTCTGGGGGTGCTCGCCCTGGATAAAGCCCAGGACCTGCTGCGGGTCGGTGTGGCGCATGAAATCGAACGGCCGAACCTGGAGGCTCGCCGTGATCCGCGCCAGAAGGTTCTGGGCCCTCTCCGGCCCTAGGGCGCGCTCCAAGACGTCGCGCGCGTAGTCCACCCCGCCACGGGCCATGAACTCCCGGGCCATCAGGATTTCCTGCGCCTCCTTCAGGACCTCGAGCTTGAGCTCGGGCGTCACCTTGCGCAGGTTGGCCACCTCGAGCGTGA
>NZ_CAUUWA010000092.1 GCF_963548695.1 uncultured Fretibacterium sp. | reverse complement strand
TCGCCCGTTCCGCCGACAAGAACGTCGTCGCCACTCTGACCGTACAGCTTGTCGTCTCCGGCACCACCAGATAAGATATCGTTCCCGGACTGGCCATAAAGACTCTCGCTTTCGTCTCCACCATACCGATACCATCTACCATCCCGTGTCAGGGTAATGGTGCTCCCCTGCCACGTAATGTCTCCCTCGAGGAAGTCCTTCAGCTCGGCTCCCTGCCCCTTCAGCTCCGTCTCCAGCTTCTGGCGAAGCCCCAAAAACTCCGCATAGGCCTTCTCGGCGTCGGTCTGGGCCGGCGTCTCCACGCTCAATCCCAGCTTGGCCCGATAGCTGGCCCGCAACTCGGCCTCCTTCCGGCTGGTCTCCGCCGCCTGCTTCAGCTCCGTCTCCGTGTCCGACATCATCTTTTTGAGGCCCCAAAGCTGCTCCAGCGCCGTTCGCGGGTCCGTCTTCGCCGCCTCCCCAAGCCACGCAATGGCTGGGTCCATCAGGATCTCCAGCCTGCCCGGCTTCACGACGTTCCCTTCCGCATCCTTCTCCGGCTCCGTCACCTTGTACTCCACGTGCTCGAAGAACGGCTTCAGGTGCGTCTGCGCCAGCAGCCCCGCCTCCATGTCCCGCACGAGGTCCGCGTAGAGCTCCTTCAGGATTGGCGCCGCCGTGTTGTTGGGGTTCGGCCCGTCCGCGCCGTTGAAGTTCTCGCCGAAGAACTTCTCCAGAAACGCCAGTTGACGCGCATCCATCTGGCCGCCGCGGCTTCCCGGCGCCACACCGTCCACTCCGGCCCATTTCTGGACCAGGGACTCGAAAATCTGTCCCCGCTTCGACGGGTCCTTCTCCGCCACGTACTGCTCCACCAACCCCCGCAGCACACCGCTTTCGTCGCGGACCATGGCCTGGCGCAGGTCGTGCATGTTTCCGAAGCCCATGAGGTCGGGCAGCGCCGCGATGTCCTTGGGGACGTCCAGAATTTCGTCCGGGATGGAGTACATCGGGACGCTGTAGGGCAGTGTCTCCGCAATCGTACCCGTGCTCCCGTCCTGCCACTCGAACGTGCCCTTGGCGCGGATCGAACCGCCCGACTCCCAGAGCGCACGGTCCGCCTCGCGTGCCTGGTCCTTCAGGGCCAGGACCCGCTCCTCCCACGTCAGCTTCGCGAGGTCGCTCTGAGAAAGTGCGGGAGGCGTATTCTCGTTCACGGCCTCCGAAGCCACGTTCAGGCTCTTGACTCCCGCATCGGCCAGGCTCGACATCTTCCCCTCGCCCGTCAGGACCTTCAACGAGGCGTAGATCTCGTCGGAGGCGTCGATCTTCCCGTCTCCGTTGGAGTCGTATGCCCTGAGGGCATCGAAGCCCGTGAGGGCCAGGGATCCATCCGGCAGGGTCATGGCATCGCCGAACAGCTCGCCTCCGTTATCTGCCTTTCCGTTGAAGTTCTTATCCAGCACCAGAAACGCATCCGTCTTGTCGATCCACCGTGTGAACTCGTGAAAGCCGTTGGCGTTCAAATCAAAAAACGCCGCGTTCTTCAGCTCCACCTTCCCGTCCCGGTTCAGGTCAAGAACCAACGGGTCAACACGGGCAGGGGCAGGACCTGCGTCGCGCCATGGGTTACCACTAAGTGGATTACCATTAAGTTGATTCATTGTATCCAAATTTGGCTTTAGAAGCCCCAACACTCCCCCTATAGTTTTGTCAATAAAACCACCTGGTCTACTGGCATTGTAAAACGTTATTGGATTGCCAATTCCCCCAATTCCATTGAGAGTAGGGTATTTCGCTTCTACAAAAGCACCGCCAATGGTCAGAACAACGTCTTCTATTTCATAAAACATGACTGCACACACCCTTCATTATTTACAAAATATATTTACAAAATTGAGCTTCAATAAGGCTCTCCTATCAAAACCATTACTGAAATCACTGCACATACCACTACAGTCATTGTTTGTTCCAATGACACAGAGTAGAACAACGAAATAAGAACCCCCAAGATTCCTCCGTACAGAATGCTTGCAGCAAATTTCATCCACAAGAACCAATGAGAAGGGAGAAAATAGTACCGAAACAAGACAAAGACCGGCCACGAAACCAGATAATAAATCCAAGCCATCGGGGCATATGGCTCTGCGGGCTTCAGCATATTTTTTGATCCTATTTCGTAACCGGAACAGTAAGCAATACTCAACACAAGCAACATTTTCAAAAACATCTCAAAGGACAGCTCGTCCAGGGACGCCCAGAAAATCTGCCAAAGATTGCCCCACCTGAAGGGGATTCGCTCACCACTCATTTCAGATAGGCCAATACCAGGGCTTCTTGTTCCTGCCCCCGACGCTTTTCAGGTACTTCGCAACCATCGTACTTCCGCCCTCCTCAGCCACATCGAGCGGTGTTCCCCTCTCTCCTGTCTCAGATTCTCCAAGGTCACTCAAGGCATTGACCTCCGCCCCTGCCTCAACCAACAATTTCGTCACCTTCAAAAAATCCGTCTCCTCCTTCCCTATCCGCTTCAACATCTCGCCGAAACTTTCCCATTTTCCGGAAGGCTTACGCCTCAAAAGCCCTACTCCAGTCGCTACGTGCAAAGGCGTCATTCCCTCTATGCGAACATTGGGATTCGCTCCACGCTCCAGCAGAGCAGACACTACCCTCGGCAGCCCCATGGCCGAAGCGCCCCAAAGGGGCGTAACCCCCTCGTTATTTACGACACTAGCATCAGCCCCAGCCTGGAGCAGCAGGAGCGCCACCTCCTCATCTCCTCCCAAGACCGAATCGTGAAGCGCCGTATTGCCGCTCTTGTCTCAGATGCTCAAATCCGCCCCCGCATGGAGCAAAGCCCCGAACAGACGCGGGATATCCTTCAAGTCTCCCTGGATTTGCCTGCGGATTTCCCTGTCGCTGTAAAACAACGCAAAATAATGCAGCGGCGTGTTTCCTCTCTGGTCCTGGACATTGACCAAGCTCATATCGTTCAACAGAAGAAGATTGACGATCTCCAGCATCTTCCCCAGAGGACGACCCTTCGCCGAGGCGAACAAGGCATAATGCAGGACCGTCATATTCTTATCAGCCCTGTGCCTGGGATTAGCCGAGGCACCAAGCAGCAGTCGAACGATCTCGGAATATCCTCTCCTGATGGCTACAAAAAGCGGCGTCTCCCCGTAAGAATTCTCCTGCTCGATATTCTGCCCCTTTTGAATCGCAGCCTCTATATCCCTAATGTCGCCGCTCTCCACCAACACAAAAAAGTCATCCGTACCCATAGCGCCAAGGGCCGGCATCGTCATACCAAACCACAGGGAAAAAGACAGCGCAAAAAACAGGCTCCTCGCATAAAGTTTCCGGTTCAAGCATTTCCACCTCCCCTATTTCTATCGTTCCTCGGTTCGGAAAGAATAAAAAAAGCGCAAAGCAACTTTCCTCCCTCAGTATCTCGATACATCGAGGTCAGCCGCTTCGCGCTCATCCGCAGGAATTCGTAGTTTGCCCAGGTCTGCGCGTCGCCGCGTCGCTCCCGATTACCCTTCCGAGTTCCAATCTATTCCATTTTTCAAAAATGAGATTTTATACTTCGTTCATTATATATGATGATTGAAGCGCAAAAACACATAAATGTAAAGCGCGTGAAAACAAATTCAAGGAATGACCACAACGGCCGCTTCCTCACCTCTCCCGAAGCGCCTCGTTCGTATAGCGGCGGAAGGTATCCAGAAAATACTCGATGATCCGTTTGCGGCGGATCTTGATCTCCCCCGTCACGGACATCCCTGGAAGAAGCGGGACCTTTTTCCCCTCGACGACGTAATGGTCGCGCGAGGTCTCCAGCAGCGCCTGATAAATCAGGCCCCGCTTCTCGTCCTCCTTCGCCTTCGTCGCCACGGACTTCACGTATCCCTCAAGCGTGCCGTACTTCTGGAAGCTGAAGGTCTCCACCTTGACCTCGGCATCCTGCCCCGCCCGGACGAAGCCGATATCCCGATTCTCCACCCAGACCTCGTAC
This sequence comes from uncultured Fretibacterium sp., assembly GCF_963548695.1. Classification (NCBI taxonomy): domain Bacteria; kingdom Thermotogati; phylum Synergistota; class Synergistia; order Synergistales; family Aminobacteriaceae; genus Fretibacterium; species uncultured Fretibacterium sp. The sequence goes on along the minus strand of NZ_CAUUWA010000092.1, from coordinate 3,197 downwards.
TCTATCCCTCCTCCGGCCGGGACGATCAGCATCAGAGGCTGGGCCGGCGTCACGATGGCGCCCAGCGTATGAACTTCCAGCTGCTGCACCACGCCGTCGATGGGCGCGGTTATCCGGCTCAGCCGGTTCTTCTCCTGCGCCTTGACCAGCTCCTCCTCAACAGCCTGGAGCTGCTTGCGGTCCTCGACGATTCGCGCAGATATCTCCGAGTACCACTCGCTCTCCGCCTTCTTCAGCTCCATATCGCTCTCCGCGACGGTGTGTTCGTTACGCTCCACCTCCGCACGCTGGGAGAGGAGGTCCTGCCTCACCTCGATCTCCTTCTGAAGATACGTCTGATGCTCCAGCAGCGACACCGTCCCGTCCGACGCAAGTTCCTCCGTCTTCTTCCTCTGCTCGGCCACGATAGGCAGAAGGGCGGCATACTTGTCGTACTGCCGCTTCGAGTTCCGCAGCGCCGCCTTCGCCATCAGCGCCTGCTGCTTCAGAACGTTGAGCCGGGATCGAAACTCCAGCTGCCGCGTCCGGGAAAGCTCCTGCTGATGCAGAACTACCTCGGGGTCCCAGCCGCCCTGGGGCGGGACGAAGGGCTTGCCGTCCCGGTCGGCCAGGAGCCGCGCCAGGTCCAGAACGTAAAAATCCCGCTCCTTCGTCAGACGGGCCATATCGGCCTCCGTGATCACCGTGTCCAGCTCGATCAGAACATCGCCCTCGCGGACGGGCGTTCCGTTCGCGACGTTCAGCCTGCGGACGATCCCCTTGTCCTCCGCCTGCACGACCTTGGTGTAGCCCGATGGAATCACCTTGCCCGGAGCTACGGCCACCTCGTCCACGGTACCGACGATAGACCAGACCAGGGCTATCAGGAAGAAGGAGACCACGGTCCAGAGCAGGGCACGCCCTATCGGGGACGGCGGGCTCTCCACGATCTCCAGGGCCGCGGGAAGAAACTCCAGCTCCTCGCGGCCCCATTCCTCGCCCCTGCGTCTTGGGCGATCCCCGCCCTTTTTCCTCCCGTTTCCGTTCTTGCCGTCCTTCCGCAGTCCGAACATTACGCCTCCCCAGCCGCCAGGCCGAATCGACTCGCTACCCATACAGCCGCAACACGATGCGTTCAGGCTAAGACAGCTGTCTGGCAATCAGCTCCCGCACGGCCGCACAAAACAACTCGGCCTTCTCCAGATCCTGCTCCGCCTCCTCCGGTTCGATCCTCTCAATGGGGTCATACTGAGCCGTGCTGCGGTCCTTTTCCAACTGGCCGAGACAGGAGGCCACATCCTTGGGGAATAGCCCCACGTCGACGAAGTTCCTATACAATTCGCTGTTCATGCCCCGATGCGTTCGGGGCAGAGAAATTCCTCCACTGACAAAAAGCGCCGCCGTAAAGTGATACGCGGCCTCGTAGGACATGCGCGCGGACAGCCCCGGTCTGCGTTCGAGCAGATCGCGCGCATCCTCCAGGGCTTCCAGGGCCTTCGCCTCGTAGGAACGTACCAGATATCTCCTGTCCTCGTCATCAAGCGTCTTTTTCATAGAGCAGAATCCCCTCGTCGGCGATGTCATAATAAATCATGGAAGCTCTTCTGTTCTTCATATACGTCGCCTCGGACCGAATCAGCGGGGAGATGTAGACCTTGCGGTCGTTCAAATCCTCGACCGCCGATGCGATAGCGAAAATTCTGTCCTTTATGGCGGCTTTTTCCGCCCCCGTCCTGTCGTATTCCTTGAGCAGAATAAAAACGTCGACGTCGGAGTCCTCGCGGGCTTCCCCCCGCGCCAGAGAACCGAACAGAACGACACGCAGAAGATTATCTCCCTCCATGCCCCGGAGGCGACGGACGAATTCTCCTATCGCTTTCCGACTGGTATCGCTTCCCATTGGATTCTTCTCCATAATAATCGGAACCCCTCCCGCCCAAAGTGTATCAGAAGGATCATCCCACAGCTTTTTCAAGAAGACGGGGACAAGATGTTTTATGCGTCCCGGCTGGAAACCGGCTCCCCTCCGGCCCCTTCCGTATCGCCCAGCAGCGCCTGCTGCCGGTGCAAAAAGCTGTAAAGCCCGCCCTTTCTCAGTAGTTCGTCGTGCGTTCCCCGCTCGACGATGCGGCCCTTGTCCATCGCCAGGATGGTGTCGGCCATGCGCACTGTGGAGAGCCGGTGCGCGATGATGAACACCGTCCGGCCCCGGCAGATGCTGCGCAGGTTCTGCTGGATGATCCGCTCCGACTCGTAGTCCAGCGCGCTCGTCGCCTCATCGAAGATCAAAATGCGCGGATCGGTCATCAGCGTCCGCGCTATCGCGATTCGCTGACGCTGCCCCCCCGACAGGGACGAGCCCCGCTCCCCGACCGGCGTGTCATATCCATCAGGAAGCTCCAGGATGAAGTCGTGGGCTCCGGCGAGCTTCGCCGCCGCAATCACGCGCTCCAGGGGCGCCGACGTATCCACCACGGCGATGTTGTCCCTCACGCTTCCGTTGAACAGAAAGTTTTCCTGAAGCACCACGCCGATCTGACGCCTGAGCCACACGGGATCGACCTGGGCGAGGTCGACCCCGTCGATGAGCAGCCGCCCTTGCACGGGAACATAAAACCTCTGCACCAGCTTGGTCAACGTGCTCTTACCCGAACCCGAACGGCCTACGATGCCCACCGTCGTCCCCGGCTCCACGGTCAGGTCGATGTCGTCCAGTATCGGCGGTCCGTCCAGCCGATACCGGAACCCCACGTGGTCGAACTCGATCCGCCCCTTGATCCGACCCAGCGAGCTGCGGCCCGGCGAGCTGTCCGGCTCCGCGGGGAAGTTCAGCACGTCCCCAAGGCGCTCTATCGAGAGCCGAACCTGCTGAAAATCCTGCCAAAGCGTAGCCAGGCGCAATATGGGCTCCGTGACGCGACCGGAGAGCATCTGGAACGCGATGAGCTGGCCGACCGTGAACTCCCCCTGCATCACCATCCGTGCTCCGAACCACAGGATGGCGAGGGTCGACGTCTTCTGGATCAAGTGCGCCGTGCTGCCCGCAAGGCTGCTCAGGAACCCAGCGCGGAAGGAGGAGCGGACGTAGTTCGCCAACAGCCCCTCCCAACGGTGGTTCAGCTGCGGCTCGATGGCCAGGCTCTTGACCGTCTGGATGCCCGTAACCATCTCCACCAGGTAGGACTGGGACTCCGCGTTGCACGCAAACTTCTTGTTCA
>NZ_CAUUWA010000091.1 GCF_963548695.1 uncultured Fretibacterium sp. | reverse complement strand
CGGCGCAGCCCCTCGTCCAGTTCCACCGTGTGCCGCCAGCCCAGACCATGCAGAAAGGAGACGTCCAGAAGTTTGCGGGGCGTCCCGTCGGGCCGGGCGGCGTCCCAGGCCAGCTCTCCGCCGTAGCCCACCGCACCGCGCACCCGCTCCGCGAGCTCCCGGATCGTCAGGTCCTCGCCCGTGCCGATATTCACGATGTCCGGTCCGTCGTAGCGTTCCATAAGGAAAAGGCAGGCATCCGCCAGATCGTCGACGTAAAGGAACTCGCGCCTGGGCGTCCCCGTACCCCACAGGGTAACGGACGGCGCGCCAGAAATCCTGGCGTCGTGCATCCTGCGGATCATCGCGGGGAGGACGTGGGAGTTCTCGAGCCCGAAGTTGTCCCCGGGGCCATAGAGATTGGTGGGCATCACGGAGATGAAGTCCGTCCCATACTGCCGGTTGTAGGCCTGACAGAGCTTGATTCCGGCGATCTTGGCGATGGCGTAGGGCTCGTTCGTCGGCTCGAGCGCGCTCGTCAGCAGGGCGTCCTCGCGCATTGGCTGGGGTGCAAGCTTAGGATAGATACAGGAGCTGCCCAGAAAAAGGAGTTTCTTGACCCCGTTTCTCCAGCTCTCGTGGATCACGTTGGCCTCGACGATCAGGTTCTCGTAGATGAAGTCCGCCGGAAACGCGCTGTTGGCATGGATGCCCCCGACCTTCGCCGCGGCCAGAAATACGAACTCCGGCCTCTCGGCCTCGAAAAAAGAACGCACCTCCGCCTGAGAGCACAGGTCCAGTTCGGAGCGCGTCCTGAGGATCAGGTCCTGGAAGCCGGCCCGCTCCAAGCGACGCACCAGGGCCGACCCCACCAGCCCCCGGTGGCCGGCGACATAGATTCTGGCGCCCGGCGTCATCCTCTGCATCACAATTCCTCCAGCGCGCTGCGGACCTCGTAGCCCGCGTCCTTCACCAGAATATCCTTGCGGAATAGTTCCATGTCGTAACGCACCATGCGGCGCACCAGGTCCTCAAACGATACCCGCCGCTTCCAGCCCAGCTCCCGTTCCGCCTTGGAGGGGTCGCCCAGCAGAAGCTCGACCTCCGTCGGGCGGAAGTAGCGAGGATCCACCTCCACCAGGACGCGTTCGGTCCCGGCCTCCACCCCCTTCTCATCCAGCCCCGTCCCACGCCATTCCAGCTCCAGCCCCGCCTCCCTGAAGGCCAGCGAGGCGAATTCGCGCACCGAATGGGTCTCCCCCGTCGCGACGACGAAGTCGTCCGGCCTGTCGTGCTGGAGGATGCGCCACATGGCCTCGACATAGTCCTCGGCATGTCCCCAATCGCGCTTGGCGTCCAAGTTGCCCAGCCATGTCCTGTCCTGGAGCCCCAGCGCGATGCGGGCCGCCGCACGCGTGATCTTGCGCGTCACGAACGTCTCGCCGCGAAGCTCCGACTCGTGGTTGAACAGGATGCCGTTCGAGGCGAAGATGCCGTAGGCCTCCCGATAGTTGACGGTGATCCAGTAGGCATAGAGCTTGGCCGCGGCATAGGGGCTGCGGGGATAGAACGGCGTCGTCTCGCTCTGGGGCATCTCCCGGACCTTGCCGAAAAGCTCGCTGGTCGATGCCTGGTAGAAGCGCGTGTGGTCCTCCAGCCCCAGGATGCGTATGGCCTCCAGGAGGCGCAGGGTCCCCAGCGCGTCGGAGTTGGCCGTGTACTCCGGGGTCTCGAACGAGACCTTGACGTGGCTCTGCGCGGCGAGGTTGTAGATCTCGTCGGGCCTGACCTGCTGGATGATGCGGATCAGGTTGCTGGCGTCCGTCAGGTCTCCATAATGCAGGAAAAAGTGCGGGTCCTTCTCGTGCAGGTCCTCGTAGAGCCCATCGATACGGGCGGTGTTGAAGAGCGAGCTGCGCCGCTTGACGCCATGGACGGCGTACCCCTTCCTCAGCAGGAACGAGGCCAGATAGGCCCCGTCCTGGCCGGTGACTCCCGAGATCAGCGCTGTTTTCATCTACTTTTCCTCATCTGTTGCATAGCCATTCATCGTCATTCGATTCAATACATATATTTTTCGGACCGGAGAACAACCCTATCATTACTGACCAATGGGGTTGACAGGACCGAATTCCAAAGTGAACCGCCGCTTATATAGAACAGGGGAGGCGAACGCCATTCGCCGCTCCAGAAGAGCGATAGGAAATCGCCCCTACTGATATCTTGACGACGTTCAAAAACAGATATCAAGGTTGGATAGATGTTCAGCTGGCTCAAAGTTCCTCCTATCGCTTCTGGGCGACGCACATGCTCCGAAACCCAAGGCTCTGTGCTGAAAAGCATGAAGGGGACCAGAGCTTGTTCCAAATATCCGCTACTATGAGACTCTATCTGTCCATCCTCCTGAAAGCTTTGCCCATGATCCGATACCCATAAAACCGTGGTATCCGGCAAAGAAAGAGGATCGTCCCCCAAAAGAGCGGCAACGAACCCATCCACGTTAAAACGGACAGCATTCTTAAAGCTATTGATTATCTCCCTGCGCTTGTCCAGCGTATGTCGCTCCCCTGCGTCAAGCTTAGGGAGGTAGTGCTGATGCTCTCTCTTCTCCCCAGGGTAGCGTCCTTCGTAATGGACATGTGCTCCCCATTTTATCAAAACAACAAACAGCCCCTTTTCTTTCTTCAAACGCTCATGAAGAACCTTGGCGGCATGGATGTCCGCCATCTTAGGGTCGTTGGAAAAATCCGACCACTTCAAATGAATCTCATCAATATGCTGCATATCGTTCCTTCGGATAACGACATTTGGAAAATATCCCTGTAAGTCTATCAAGATTGTCTTATAATGGTTACCCTTGGCTACCTGGAACAAGGTAGGATGCCGCAAAGAGGAAAAGTTTTTATCCGGCAATTCCATCACACCGGTAAATATCGCCCCTTGGGACAATAAAGAATTGGTTCCCGCCGAAAGAGCTATCCCATAGTTCCACATATTTTCCGGCAGGGACCGAAAATATCTTTCCAAAACGGGAGTCGTGTCCAACGAAGGGTTGTTGATGGACAGATAATCCCCCCGAATGGACTCGTCAATCACCAAAACAACGTTATCGTCGGGGTTAATCCTGGGAGCATCCGTGATATAGTCCTCCCTGGGGATCCTATAATACTGGGCTTCCTCATAATACTGCATAAAAATATGCATACTGTTGGAAAGGGAATCAAAAAAAACGTGACGGCCGATAGGGTGTAGGAGATACAAAGAGATAATGATAAGTGCGGCCGCAGCCGTCATTGTCTGCCGAGCTGGAGTGCTTGTTTTTTGGGGCTTTACACCATAGTGTGTTTTCAAAGCATATTTTCCCAGGAGAAAGACCGTCATGACCAAAGCAGCGGGCATACAGCCCTTCAGCAGGTTCATCGGCGATACAACAGCAAGTATCGTCCCCGACGCCATGTCCCAGGGCGTTGCCAAAAGGTTGCGCACGTCTTGGGCATCCGGGAGTCTATGCATTACCTCGTAAAAAACATGATACGAGGCATTCAACAAAAACCAGACGCCCCACTGAAGAACGCTCCCCACTTTTGGAACGCTGCCCAGAAGGACCAGAAATGCCGCGGAGACGCTCAGCAGAATCAAGGCATGAACGGCCAGGCGTAAGCCCCCTAAAGCCCAGGAATGATACTGAACGTAAAGAATCAACTGGTCGGCATATGCTTGATGAAAGTAGCAAAGATCGATCAAGGCACTCAGAAAGCAGAACAAGAAACACAAGACAAAATTTTTCTTCACGGAACTGGCTCCTCCTGATGTGTATTCAAAAATACCTTTCGCATAGTGGGGTTATTGGCTGATCGCTCCTCTCCGATGATTCATAAAATTGCTTTTCTCAACCATTTTCCTCAACTGCGTTTTCTCCAGGCCGGCAGATCAACGTTCGAATATCCCGGTTCACATGAAATTCACGTAATGCACGTTTTGCCGCGGTAATTCCACGAAGTACGGAGACCACATCAAAACTGCGAGCTCTTCTCAGAAGCCTGAGGGCCGCCGCGAGCATGAACAGCTTGAACTTGACCTTCAGCCACAGGCACCTCGGGCCTCGCACGTCGTCGTAGAGGCAATCGAACAGCAGATGAAAATTGTACCACTTGGAGGCCGCCATGTTGGCGACGTTCAAGCGGGCGCCGCCGGCCGCATGATGCCTCAGGGTTCCCGAAACGGCATTCTTCAGTCTCCTGCCCATTTTTCTATGCAGGTAAAAGGACAAAGCCAAATCCTCCCCCAGAGCATACCCACCAAAGCGCTGGAACTCCTCGGGGAAACGAAGCCCGCGCTCCCCAAAAACCTCTCTCCGAAAGGCCATTCCACATCCGCTCAGCCAATCCACGTCGATGCCGTGCGGTTCGGGGCAGATCCCCTTATTATGGAGATAAGAGGTCATGACACGCGACCCGGACGAAGCGCGGGTTTCCTTCCGAATCTCCTTTCCCTCGTTGCCGTCTCCCTCCAGGACCGGAACATGCGGGACATTGACGCCCCAAACCTCCTCGTCCCCAAAGGTCTGGAGAACCCCCTCCAGAGCGCCCCGCAACAACTCGCTGTCGTCATCGATAAAGAGCATATAGCGCACGGAGGGGATATACTCCAGGACATAGTCCACCGCATCGTTACGTTGGGATGAGGAGCCTGGTCTGGGCGCCTTGAAATACCGAATGGAAAAAGTCCAAGCGCCATCCTCCACCGCCTCTCGGGTCCGATCGTCGTCGCTGGCGTCCCAGACCACGCAGACAAAATCCCGAAACGCCGAACGCTCCAGACTGGCAAGCGCATATCTCTCGATCGCTTCACTGCGGTTCTTCGTGGCGATGATCACAGCCAGGGGAACGGTCAGCATCTCTCCTCAACTCCATCCCATTCAATCCCATCATAAACTTTCCTGCTCGAAGGAAGACCTCACGCGAGCAGGGTCGCTTTCACTACAACGACCTCAGTATAGCATTACAGGAGGCGCAGCCGAAACAATCTGTCGAGATGGGGAACAATGGCAGGCGGTATGGACGGGCATGAAGCGCGAAAGACGACCTTCTTCTCCGCAGCGGGCCGGCCGTCCAATGACGGATGCTGAATAAGGGAGCATGGCCGTTCGGCCATGCTCCCGGTAAAAACGTGCTCTACTCCTCCTCTTCCTCCTCCTTGTGGGCCGCGATGACCTTCTTGGATATCTCGGCCGGGACCTCCTCGTAGTGGGAGTACTCCATGGAGAAGCTGCCCTGTCCCGAGGTCATGGAGCGCAGCACGATCGCGTACCGGAACATCTCCGCAAGCGGGGCCTGGGCCTTGACGACCTGGAGCCGGCCGTGGGCCTCCATGCCCATGATGCGGCCGCGGCGGCTGTTGAAGTCCCCCATCACGTCGCCCATGTACTGATCCGGGACGGTAACCTCGACGTTCATGATAGGCTCCAGCAGCACGGGAGAGGCGTCCATGATCCCCTTTTTGAAGGAAAGGCGCGTCGCCAGCTTGAAGGACATCTCGGAGCTGTCGACGTCGTGATACGAGCCAAAGTAGAGCTCCGCGCGGAAGTCGACCACCGGGAAGCCCGCCAGGGGCCCCTTGACCATGTACTCGCGCAGCCCCTTTTCGACCGCGGGAATAAAGTTGCGCGGCACCGCGCCGCCCACGATGCTGTCCACGAACTCGAACCCGGCCCCCCGCTCGAGCGGGCTGTAGCGGATGTGGACGTCGCCGTACTGCCCGTGCCCTCCGCTCTGCTTCTTGTGCTTGCCCTGGGCCTCCGCGGTCTTTCGGATGGTCTCGCGGTAGGGGACCTGCGGCGTCCGCGTCTCCAGCTCGATTCCGTAACGCTCCTTCATGCGGGCCAGGACGATGTCGATGTGCAGGTCCCCCATCCCAGACAGCACGTTGTCGTGCGTCTCCGGGTTCTTCTCGAAAGTGAGTCCGCGGTCCTCGTCCAGGGTCTTGGATATGGCGTTGCCCAGCTTATCCTCGTCCGCACGGCTCTTGGCGATGACCGCCACGCTGTAGACGGGGCTGGGATACTCGATCTTCTCGAACTGACAGGAGGAGCCGCCCTTGACGGCCAGGGTGTGCCCGACCTTCGTGCTCTGGAGCTTGGGGATCGCGACGATGTCGCCGGCGATGACCTCCTTGACGTCCTTTCCCTCCTTGCCACACATCAGCTTGAAGGAGCTGATGCGTTCGTCCTCGCCCTTCTTGACGTTGAAGATGTTGTTTCCCTCCGAGGAGAGGGTCCCCGAATAAACGCGGATGAACGAGAGTTTGCCCACGTAGGGGTCGACCATCACCTTGAAGCAGAGGGCCGAGAACGGAGCGGCTGCATCCGGGGCGACCTCGACGGTCTCCTCCCCATCCAATGCCTTGACCGCCCCGACGTCCACGGGGGAGGGGAAGTAATCCACGATGAAATCCAGAAGCTGATGGACGCCGATGTTCAGGGCTGCGGAATCCGCCAGGACCGGCATGACGCGCCTGGCGACGATGGCCGCGCGGAGCGTCCGGACAAGGTCGGCGTCGGAGACGGCTTCTCCCTCGAGATAACGCTCCATCAGGGCGTCGTCCATCTCGACCGCCGCCTCCACCAGGGCCTCCTTTGCGGATGCCGCCGCGTCCGCCATGTCGGCGGGGACGTCGCCCTCCGTGAATTTTCCGCTGCCGTCCGCGACGTAGGTGTAGGACCTCCCCCTGAGGACGTCTACGATTCCCTTGAAATGCTCCGCCGAGCCGATGGGCAGGAATACGGGGAGCGCGTTTTCCGAGAACTGCTCCCTTATATCCGCCAACACTTTGTCGAAGTCGGCGTTCTCGCGATCCATCTTCGAGATGCAGAAGACGACGGGCTTATGGTTGTCCAGGGCGTACTCCCAGGCGCGGCCGGTCTGGACCTCCACCCCGCCCACGGCGCTGACCAGCAGCAGCGACGCGTCCGAGACGCGGATAGCGGCGCTCATCTCGCCCGCGAAGTCCGCAAAACCGGGAGCATCCAGGGCAAACAGGGTCTTCCCCCCCCGCTCCATCGTGAGGAGGGAGGCGCCGATCGAGATCTGCCGTTTCTGCTCCTCGGTCTGAAAGTCGCTGACGGTGTTGCCCGCATCCGTCCTGCCCATGCGCCCGATCTGCCCATTGCAGAAAAGCATGGCCTCGGCCAGGGTTGTCTTTCCGGCCCCGCCGTGGGCGACAAGCGCAAAACTTCTCGTGTTCTCAGGTTGACGTGCTCCCATCCTCCAATACCCTCCTCT
>NZ_CAUUWA010000090.1 GCF_963548695.1 uncultured Fretibacterium sp. | reverse complement strand
CTCGAACAGCCCCGTTCCCCCGGGCCGCCGGGTCTGGATCAATCCGATGCCGTGACTCACCGGGCTTCCGCCCGACCTGTGGGTGCTCAACGCCCCCTCGGCGATAGTGCCGAGGGGGCGTTCTTTTGGGTCAATAGATCAACTTAGATCAATATCTTTAGCACCTTTTTGGCGGCGAGTTAAAGTAAGGACATGGTCGCCTCGCCGTCGGCGGTCCAGAGGGTCTCATACCCCTCGCGCCCGGCATAAGCGGCGACGACCTCCGCAATCGGAGCCTCATCCTCCACGATCAAAAGCCCTCCTCCCCCCGCGCCGTCCCTCACGGACCGCGGCAAGCGTCCCATAACTCTTCCCTTCTTTTAGTAGAACACAAATAGTAGAACACAAACGAAAAGGAAAAGTGATTTTTTCCAGAACGGGGAGTATCAGCCCACAGTGTCGGAGGTATGGAGCGCATAGAGTAATAGATCTTAGTTGACCTTTATACCCCTCATCCGCCCCCTCTCCCCTATCTCCCATGTCTTTAATGCCTTTGGTATCTTTACCTTTAATGAAGGGGCGAGCCCGCCGTAGAACATAAATTTGTCCTCTGGAACTTAATTCCCCTTTGGAGAGGGACCTTCTTAGAGAAGGGTAAAGGGAGAGAAGGGTAAAGGGCTGGACCTTTGCAAATTGCGGCACACCGTCCCGAAAGCGCCCGTTCAAGTATGTTAAAATGTCCTTGATAAATTTAATGTTTTAGGTGTGGTATAAAAAACAAATTTTCTGGAGCTCGTAGGAGGGTCCGTATGTTTCCCTTGCTTTCGGCGCCGATGAACACAAAGTTAAAGGTCTTGAAATCGGGGAGCGGCCCCAGGATGTCCAAGCACCTCGAAAGTTTGGGGCTGGGTGAGGGGAGCGTTCTCACCCTTCTGCAGGAGCGGGACGGCGACGTCATCGTCAGGGTGATGGAGGGCGAGAGCTGCCTGGCCCTGGATCAGGAGGTCGCCATGAGCCTGATGGTGGCCGAGGCATGAGGTTGGGTGAGAGACGATGAGCGAGATGACGCTGGCGGACCTGACTCCGGGGGAGTCGGGGATGGTCGTGGGAATCGAGGGCAGGGGTATGCTCGCCCAGAGGCTGGTGGACATGGGGCTCTACCCCGGCGTCCTGGCAAAGCTCGTCCGAAGGGCGCCCCTCGGAGACCCCATCGAGGTAGATGCCGAAGGGGCGCTCGTCAACCTGCGCCGGGAGGAAGCCCGTTTCGTTAAGGTGAAAAAGTCCTGAGAACTTGGGGAATGGAGAAATCTCCAGAAGGGGAAAAGTAGAAGGGAAAAAGTCCTGGATGGGAAAAAAGATCATAGCCCTGGCGGGCCAGCCGAACTGCGGCAAATCGACCGTCTTCAACAGCCTGACGGGCGCAAAACAATTTGTGGCCAACTATCCCGGCGTGACCGTCGACAAGATGATGGGCTGGTACAAGCGGGATGGCGAGACCGTGGAGGTCGTCGACCTCCCCGGCACCTACAGCCTGACGTCCTACTCGCCCGAGGAGCGAGTCTCCCGCGACGTGCTCCTGAAGGAGCCCCTGTCGGCGGTCGTCAACGTCGTGGACGCCGCAAACCTCAAACGCAGTCTGTACCTGACGCTCCAGCTCCTGGAGATGGAGATTCCCCTCGTCCTCGACCTCAACATGATGGACGTGGCCGAGGGCCTCGACATCTCCGTGGACGTCCCGGGGCTCTCCCGGGAGCTGGGCGTCCCCGTCGTCGCGACGGCCATCACCCATGGGCGCGGGCGTGAGGAGCTTTTCGGGGCGATCGCCGATATGTCCCGGTCGAACGCGCGGACGAGCGTTGCCGTGTCCGAGCTCTATCCCGACCTGCAGGACGCCCTGAAGGAGCTGGAGGCGCTGCTGGCCGATTCGCCTTCGTCCGACGGGGCGTCCCTTCAAGGGACCTTCCCCCTTCCGTGGATCGCCGTCAAGCTGATGGAGGGCGACCCGGAGGTCGCGGCCCTGGTGCGCGAAAGGGCCGGGAACGACGGCGCGGCCCGGGACATTTTGTCCAGGGCGGAGGCCCTGAGGGAGGCGTTCGAGCGCGAGAGGGGCATGAGCGCCGACCTCTACGTCTCCGGTCAGCGCAGCCGAAGGGCCGCGGCCATCGCCAAGCGTTGCGTGTCCAGAAAGAACACGGAGAAGGTCCACGTCTCCGAGCGCATAGACCGGCTGGTCTGCAACAGGTTCTTCGGCCCCGTCTTTCTCCTTTTCGTCATCTACGGATTCTACTATCTCTCCTTTATACAGGGCTACAACCTCACCCACTACACGTGGCCCGTCCTCGCCGGGTTCCGCAGCCTTGCCGAGAGCATCCTTCCCCAGCCAGGAATCATCGAGCTGCCCCTGCTGCGGGAGTTCGTGCTGTGGGTCATCGATAACCTGAACGCGCTCCTCAACTACATCCCGATCTTCTTCATCCTCTTCGCGCTGATCGCCGTGTTGGAGGACAGCGGCTACATGCCGCGCATCGCGTTCGTCCTGGACCGGATACTGAGCCGTTTCGGCCTTCACGGCCAGTCCACGCTGCCGATGATCCTGGGCGGCGTCGTCCTGGGCGGATGTTCCGTCCCGGCGGTCATGGCCACCAAGGGCATCCCGGACGAGAAATCGAAGCTGGCGACGATTTTGACGCTTCCCATGCTCAACTGCCAGGCCAAACTTCCGCTGTACTTCCTGCTCATCGGCATCTACTTCAACGAGACGGTGCGCCTGCCCCTGCTGGGCGAGGTCAATCAACAGAGCATCGTCATCGTCTTCATCCAGACGATCAGCCTGCTCTTCGTGCTCCCCCTGGCGAAGATCCTCTCCATGACGGTGCTGAGGCACAAGGAGACGGCGCCCTTCATCATGGAGATGCCGCCTTACCATATCCCCTCCGTGCGGGGGGTTCTGGGACGCGCAATCGAGCGGATATGGCTCTACATCAGGAAGATCACGACCGTCGTCGCGGCCGTGGCCGTCGTCCTCTTCGTCCTGCTCCAGTTCCCCGGTCTGACCCCGGAGCGGAGGGCCCACTACGAGGCGGAGAAGGACCGGGCCGTCCGGGCCTTCCTCGGCAAGGCCGAGGGCAAGAGGCTGGGCGCGGGGCTCAGGACAGAAAAGGATGTGCTGGACCTGATTCTGTTCCAGCAGGGGTACCGGGAACTGCTCAAGTCCGGGGCGTCGGCCGAGTCCAGAAAGGCCTACGGGGCCCGAAATCCCGATTTCTTCGAGATCGTCCAGAACAAGAAGGACCCCGAGGCGAAGGAGCTCGAGAGGGCGCTCAAGAAGCTCCTGACCTTCCGGACCAATACGTTGACGGCCATCCGCAGGGAACGCATCGACAACAGCCTTCTGGGCAAGATTGGCCGGGCCCTCGAGCCGGCGTCTCGGTACGCGGGGTTCAACTGGCGCGTCAACGTCGCCGTGCTCAGCACGTTGGCGGCCAAGGAGAACAGCGTCTCCACCCTGGGCGCCCTCTACATCAAGGAACCGGGTGAGGGGGAGAGCGAGGGCGGAGAGAGGAACACGGACACGCTGGAACAGCGCATGAAGCGGCAGGAGGGGGACCTTACGCCCCTGCACGCCATGGCCCTGATGCTCTTCATGGTCCTCTGTCCGCCCTGCCTGCCCACGATCATGGCCATCCGGGTCCAGACCGGCTCCACGGGGTGGATGCTCTTCGCCTTCTTCGTGCCTCTGATCCTGGGGCTGCTCGCGGCCGTACTGGTGTTCTCCGGTGGCTCGGCGCTTGGGCTGAGCGGTTTCGAGGCGATGTGGATGTTCTACCTGATTCCCCTGACCCTGACGGTCCTTCTGGGGTTGATCCGGGCGAAGCGGACCTACAGCTGATATTCGAGGAACGCTCCCGCCTTTGGCAGGCTTTTTCACTTTCGGCAGCCTGCGGTCCAGCGCGGACCGCGTGACTGACATACAAATCAATTGGAGGTTTTCGAGATGAACAGGTTGAACGGTTTGAACAGAAAGTTGTTGTTCTGTGTCGCTGCGGTGTTCGTCATGGCTTTAGCCGGCGCGGCCCTTGCCCACACCCCGCTCTTCTCCTGCTGGGACAATGGCGACGGGACGCTCTCGTGCGAGGGCGGGTTCTCCGACGGCTCCTCGGCCGCCAACATGCCCATCCGGGTGACCAACGAGAAGGATGAGGTCATCTTCGAGGGCAAGCTGGACGAGGGCGGGGAGCTGACCTTCAATAAGCCGGAGGGCGTCTTCTCCGTCACCTTCGACGGCGGCCCCGGACACATGCTCACCGTCAAGAGCAGCGAAATTAAGTAGGTGCGATGAGCCTGAGGACAATCGGGGAGCCCCCCTCTCGGACAAAAAAGGAGTGTTCCACTATGAAGAAGATTGCCATGCTCTCTCTGCTCGTGTTGTTTGCTGCGGCCCTTCCCGCATCCGCCCATTTCCAGATGCTCTATACCCCCGAGACGATCCTGGACAAGGGGGGTGATGTCCCCTTGAAGCTTGTCTTTACGCATCCTTTTGAGGCTGGGCACACGATGGATATGGAAACCCCTCTGGAGTTCTTCGTCGTAAACAAGGAGAAGAGGACCGACCTGCTCAAAACCCTTAAGCCCATTACCTGGACCAGCCTGGAGAACAAGGGCAAGGCCTTCGAGACCGCCTTCAAGCTCAAGGGCATGGGGGACTACGTCTTTTGTCTGGTTCCCGCTCCCTACTATGAGAAGGGTGAGGACGCGTACATCCAGCAGATCACGAAGATGATCGTCAACAACGGCAGTCTTCCCACGGATTGGGACGCCGACATGGGACTGAAGGCGGAGATCGTTCCGCTGGACAAGCCCTATGCGATCTGGGCCGGCGGGGTGTTCCGCGGCGTCGTGAAGAGCGAGGGCAAGCCGGTTCCCTTCGCTGAGATCGAGGTCGAGTACATGAACCACAAGCCCAACATGAAGAGGAACAACTTCGATAAGGCAGCTACGCTGAAAGCCCCACATGATGCCTTCGTAACCCTGACGATCAAGGCCGACGCCAACGGGACGTTTGCCTTCGCCATGCCCAAGTCGGGCTGGTGGGGATTTGCCGCGCTGGGCGTCGGTCCCGACAAGGAGTTCGAGGGGAAGGAGCTTTCGCAGGACGCGTTGATCTGGGTCCAGGCCGCCGAGATTAAGTAGACGACCAGTTCCCCGGGACTGTGAAGTCCCGGGTGCTGAGTCGGTCACTTACGTCGAAGCGAAGCCAAATGGCTTCGTCTTTGACGCTGATAGGCTGCAGCCTATTGTGAAATGGAATCATCGGGAGGTTTGTTGTTATGGGCGCACAGGAACTTGTGATCGTCCTGATTGCGGTTGCCGCCGCGGGATACCTGATTCGAGGCTGGGTCGCCTCCGCGAAGCGGGGGACCTGCGGCGGGTGCGGTTGCGGATGCGGGGATAAGCGCCCTTCCGATAAGGGCCCTTCCGACTGAGTAAGTATCCTTCCAAGTAAGTATCCTTCCACTGGGAAGGACGAGTGGGAAGGGGTAGCCGGAAATCGGAGGGCGGGCCTCCCGCGATGCGTCGTGGCGCGTTGTGTCGTGTTCTTTTTTATTTTTGGAGAGAGAAAGAAGGAGGAAGATGTTCATGCGCAAGTTGTTTTCCGTAATGGTTGCAGGAGCGTTTTTTGCGGCTTTCCTCGGCGTCGCGGCCGAGGCCCACGAGTTCTGGGTGAACGCGGACTACAAGGACGGCCTTCTCAAGGCCGATCTGGGGTACGGGCACGAGTTCCCCAACCCCGAGGTCATCCCCGACGACCGCACGCACCTCTTCGAGCCCCTGAAGCTGGCCACACCGGAGGGCATGACGGAGATGGCGCAGACGGGCGACAACTTCCATTACGAGGTCAAGGCGGACTTGAAGAAGGGCGACTATCTGGTGCTCGGCAACTACAAGCCCTCCTTCTGGGCCAAGGGGCCGGAGGGGTGGAAGCAGGGAGACAAAGCCAAGTACAAGGAGCTGACGAAGGCTGACGCTACCTACGCCGAGGAGGCGGTGATGTTCGCCAAGCTCGTGCTGAACGTGGACGGCGCCGATGGCAAGGACTTCATCGCCAAGCCGGTGGGGCAGCGCCTGGAGATGGTGCCGCAGGTGAACCCCGCGACGGTGAAACCGGGAGAGCGTTTCCCCGTGCAGGTGTTGCTCGACGGCAAGCCCGCCAAGACGGCGGAGGTGAAGGCCGTCTATGCCGGATTCGCCGGCATGACGAAGGATGGCGACCCCGCCAACGAGTACAAGAGCTTCTGGGGACGCACCGACCTCAACGGCATCGTCAACATCATCCCGGCGAAGGCAGGGTATTGGAACGCCTTCGTGCAGCTGACGGTCCCCTACCCGGACAAGGCCGTCGCCGACGAGACCGTCCTGGTCTCCCGCCTGACCTTCAACATCGCGGAGTAGTGCGTTGTTCGTGTTCCCGCTCCCTCGGGAGCGGGGTATTCTTCATCCGCAATGTCGAAAATATCGTAATGATTAAGGAGGGTGCTTTGTATGCGTAAGATCGACAGATTTTTGCTTTCCGCTGCGGCTGTTATTGTCCTGTCGCTGTGTTCCGTCGCCGCCGATGCGCACGAATTCTGGATCAATGCGAAGGCGCCGGAGGGGGGCGTGCTGAAAGCCGATATAGGCTTTGGCCACGGCTTCCCCGACCCGGAGACCATCCCCGAGGACCGAATCGCCGTTTTCGAGCCCCTGAACCTGGTTACGCCCGAGGGGACGACGGCAATGGTGCAGACGGGCTCCGACAACTTCCATTACGAGGTCAAGGCGGACCTGAAGAAGGGAAGCTACATCGTGTTTGGAAATTACAAGCCCACCTTCTGGTCCAACGGCCCGGACGGATGGAAGAATGCGGACCGCCTACAGCGTCCTGACGCCACGATCGTCAGGGAGGCCGTGATGTTCGCCAAGACCATCCTGAACGTGGACGGATCGGACGACAAGGACCTCATCACCAAGCCCGTGGGGCAGCGTTTCGAGATCGTCCCGCAGGTGAACCCCGCGACGGTGAAGCCGGGAGGGCGCTTCCCCGTGCAGGTGCTTCTGGAGGGCAAGCCCGTCAAGACGGTGGAGGTGAAGGCCGTCTTCGCCGGATTTGCCGGCAAGACGAAGGATGGCGACCCCGATAACGAGTACAGGGCTTTTTGGGGCCGGACGGACCTCAACGGCATCGTCAACATCATCCCGGCCAAGGCGGGATATTGGACGGTCAACATCGAGAACAGGGTTCCCTACCCGGATAAGGCCAAATGCGACGAGTCCGTCCTTGTGGCGTCGCTGACCTTCAACATCGCGGAGTAAGCGATACGGACGGATGATAAACGGAACAAAAAAGAGGGGCCCGTCGTTCTGGCGGGCCCCTCTTATGTAGGGTGGTGCTCGGAGCTCGGATTCGGGGTGCAGCTCGAACGTCCGTACAGCAAAAAAACGGGGCTGCAGCAACGCCGCAGCCCCGTAAGCCAGAGCTTTTCCGTCTACATCTTCCCGTCTACTTCTTCTTGACTTTGACCTTGCCGGCCTTCTTGGCTGGAGCAGCCTTCTGGGCCGCAGGGACCTTGCCCTGTGCATAAGCCAGGCCCTTGCCGGGGGTTGACTTGGGGTCGACCGCAGCGAAGACCTTCTTCCGCGCGTCGGTGCTGTTGTCGAAGTCCGTGCCGTAAATCTGGTTGCCAAGCATGTCGAAGTGCCTGAGGTACGTCACCGCGAACTGCTTGCCGTCCGGCGTGTACTCGTAGCCGTACTC
>NZ_CAUUWA010000089.1 GCF_963548695.1 uncultured Fretibacterium sp. | reverse complement strand
GCGCGAGGAGGGGCCGACCTTGACCAGGGATACGGACGGCGAATCGGCCTTGCCCGCGATCTTGACCGTGACGTCCCGGAAGTCCGTGGAGGCGCCGCCCTGCTGTCCGCCCTGGAGGGCGCCTCTCAGGATATCCCCGAGTCCCTCTCCGGTGGTCAGCTGCTTTGCTCCACCCTGGAGCAGGGCGCCCGCGCCCCCAAGTGCCCCGCCGGTAAGTGCGTTGACCAGCTGGAAGTTGACGCTGCCCTCCGCAAGAAGGTACAGGTTCTTGTCGAACTTGATCGTGCCGTCCTCGGCCAGTCGGGCATAACGATATATCGGGTCCCCATCGGGCGCCCTGGCCGCCGCCCCCTTCTTCAGGACGAGCCGCCCCGTCCGGATCTCCAGGGGAGCGGTCACCTCCGTGTAGCGGATGGCGTCGAGCCCATAGAGACGGGTTGCGATATCCAGCCCCTTGAAGCCGCTGATTCCCCCGGTCCCCAGGGAAAACTGCCCGGTTCCGGAGTAGTTCGGCGTCTTGCCCGCAGAGCCCGTTGTCTTCAGGGAGAGGCTTCCCTGTCCCGTGACCCTGCCGCCGAGCCCGCCCGTCGCGTCCTGCGCCAGGGCGTTGACGTCGACTCCGCTCACCGTGAGGGAATCGGAGAACTTGAGCGTATTCAGGTCCAGGGTCAGGTTGTTCGACGCACTGCCCCCGTAGAGCTCGAGCGTTCCGTTCGAGGATTTGAAGGCGTTGCCGTCGAGGGACAGTGGCAGTTTGACGTTGGCGAGCCTGAGTCCGAAGGCCTCGGCCGAGGGGGCCGACAGGCTACCTGTCCCCGTATTGCCCTTGTCCGTACCGGAGAGGTTGAATACGAGGTTCGCCTTGCCCTTGATCTGCCCCTTCAAGTCCGGGAAACCTTCGGTCAATGCTTCCAGGTCCAGCCCGTCGCCGCGGATGGCGAGATCCGCCCTCATCGAGGGGGTCAGCCGCAGTGTCCCGGATGCGGTCAGGGGCGCTCCGCCGACGTTCGCCATGAAATCGTTGACCTTCAGCGCCTGCGGGGCGCCCGAGATGTCCGCAGCCACATCGGAGAGCCGGGCGCCGTTGGCCGTGACGGACGGGGACTGCCCCTTGAAGGAGAACTCGGGGGCGTCTGCGGTCCCTCCCAGCCGTGCCTTGCCGCTGAGGGTTCCTTTGAGGCCGATCCCCGAGGACGCGGCCAGCGGCGCGAGGTCGAGCCGGTCGAGGTCGAAGGAGAAATCGAGCGTGGGGCTTTTGCCGCCGAGGACCGCCGAACCGGAACCGGAAAGCGTGCCGGACCCGCTGCGCGCGGAGAAGGAGGACAGGCTGACCTTCGTCCCCTCCTTCCTGATCGAGGCCTCCAGAGAAGAGAGGCCGACGCCGTCTGCGGCGGCGCTGTCGGCCTTGATGCTGTCTGCCTTAATGGAAAGACCGAGCTTCTCCAGTTTTACGAGGTCGCTGCCGGGAAGGGTGGAGACCTCGAGGTTCTTCACATTGAGCTTACCGAGGGCGGAGAGGGCGGGGGAGGAGGCCACGAGGCCGATCTCCGGGGTCGGAAGCCTGCCTGAGATCTTTGCCCCGGCGCGAATCTCGCCCTTGATGCCGTAGCCGGAAATGCTGGGAACATAGGCCCTCAGGGCCTCCGGTTTGACGGTGAGCTGCGCCTTCACGTCGATGGCCGGCGTCTTTGACGTCAGGGGCCCAACGGTGCCCGAGAGTTGGATAGGCATGCCGTTCAGGGTCCCCCCGCTCTTCTGCAGGGTCAGCACGTCCTTGGCATAGGAGAAGGTCACCGAGGGGTTGACCAGCGTGTTCCCCTGGACCGTGAAGGAGGGGCTTTGCAAATTTCCCGACAGGACCGGGTCGGACGGGCTTCCCTTGATGCCGACCGCCGCGCTGATCTTCCCGGCCAGCCCGTATTTCCCGGAGTCCGGGATGAGGTCGGAGATCCCCTTCACGTCGAGTTCCACCAGTTTCGCCGTGAGGTCGAGCCTGGGGCCCGAAAGGATGGAGGCGGCTGTCCCCTGGAGGTAGCCTTGGGCCCCCTCGAAGAGGAATTTTCCGCTGACCGTTGCGGTATCGCTCTTTGCGATCTTGAGCTGGAGCGCGAGGTTCGAGACCTCCTTGTTCCTGAAGGCAATGCGGGGCGCCGAGAGGTTGACGGTTCCGTTCAAAGCGTTCGTCGGGCCCTGGATTTTCGCGGTGAAGGCGGATACCCTGCCCCTCATCCCCTCCAGGGACGGGAAGGTTCTGCCGATCTCGTCCAGCGGGGCGTCGCGCCCCTCCAGATCGACCATGACGGACGGATGTTGGCCGGGGCGAGATGCGATCGCAAGCTCCCCATCGATGGGGACGCTCAGGACGATGGCATGGATGCCGCCGGCGGTCAGCCTCTGGTCGGAGTATCGCAGTTGCGCCCCGAGCTGTTCCACGGGATACCCGGCCAGCCTCGTCCCCCTGTAGTCCACAGTTCCTGAGATCTCCAGGGCGGCGGACGTCCCTTTGGCCTCCAGGTCGAGGTTCGCCGTTCCGTCGTAATCCGCCTCCTTGAGGTAGGCGGGCCACAGCGTGGCGAGTTCCTTCAGGTCCAGACCCCGTGCCGAGCCCTGAATGTCCAGTGCCGCCGTGCTGTCGGTCTGGGAGACGGGGCGTATCTCCCCCGTGGCCGTGAGCCTGCCCCTCCCGAAAGCGATGTCGGCCTTGCCGATCGAAAGAGCGCTTCCCTGGAGGTCCAGCGTTGCTGTACCGCGCACAAAGACGCCGTTGACCGACCCAGCCGAGTCGATGTCGATATTCGTCCCCCGGATATTCGCCCCGACCTCGTCCACGTCGACGATGCCCCACCTGGAGGTGAAACGGCTGTTCCTGAGGCTGATGCGGTTGATGGGAATATCGGACCCTCCGCTGCCCTCAGGCAGGTTGATGCGCTGGATCTCCGCGATGAATCGATCCAGGTCCGTGGCGACCCCGCCGACGGACAGGACGGAAAGCCTGGGGGACCCGCCGAGCAGGGAAAGGAAGTCGATACGCCCGGACAGGGACTGTGCGGAAAGGACCTTGTCCCCCTTTTCGGTGGCCAGGAGGACGTCCTCGAACGTGTAGCCGCGAATGGGGTTCCCCCTGACCCCGGTAGCGGAGAGCCCCATCCCCGTGCGTTCCTTCAAGGTTTCCCGAGCCATCTTTAAAATGGCCGTTCCTCCGACGTCCACAAAGGAAAAAATTGCGGTCACGACGCCCAGTGCCAGGGCCAGAGCCATGAGGACGACAGGAGATTTACGAATGTGTCGAGCGCGGCGCCTTGAGGAGCGTTGGCTGCGCATTGAGCCCACTTCCCTTCTGCGGTGGCGTTGATTGCAACGAATTGCCCGGAGGGAGAGGCCTCGGCGGCCGGCCCTTCCGACGGGGCTATTGTACGACGAGGGAATATAAAAATCCAACCGTGATAATCCCGAGCGTGATAGTCTTGAGAATGATAGTCTTGAGAATGATAGTCTTGAGAATGATAGTCTTGAGAATGATAGTCTTGAGAATGAGGACGTTCCCGCAAGCGCTCGATATTTTTGCAGGAGGAGACGAAAGAGAAAAGTCCGAAACTCAAACGGTAAACTGAGAAAACCGATAGAAATTTATGTTATATTATCATACTGAAACGAACATACCGAAACGTGTATTGAAAACGTGTATTGAAGGCGCGTCGTACAAACGGCGCGTACCAAGGTACGAGATGGGAGGCGGGAAGGGATGAGTTCGGTCGGAGCGAACATCAAGGCCCGTCGGCGGGAGTTGGGCATGAAGCAGGATGAGCTGGCCCGGAGGCTGGGGTTGACGCAGGCCAACATCAGCCGTATCGAGGCGAACTCCAAGGGGCCGAGCGCGGATATGCTGCCCGCCATTGCGGAGGCGCTGTGCTGCGATGTAAGGGACCTCCTTGGGGTGGAACGCGAGGGCGCGCCGGAGGGCGACGTGCTCGACGGAAGCGCCAGGACCTTCGTCCTGAAGGCTATGGAGGGTGACCCTCAGCTGGGGATGTATCTGCGTAGCTTCATCAGGGATTCGTCCTCCTACACGGACGAGGATTGGAAATTTTTGGCCACGAGCCTGAAGCTGGCCCTGGGGTATGCTGCGGACGCGATCAAGGCGCGTCGCGTCGGCGGGAATTTTTAGCGCAGCTTCTTTGCCGCTTGGGAAATCCATGCCATTCGGAGACGACGTCGTACAATCGCTTCTGGACGCGACGCTCCCCCTGATGCAGGCCCCGCCGGTCAATCTCGGGGTGATCTGCCGTTGGCTGGGGATCGAGGTCTACGCTCAGCCCTGCCGTGCCTTCGGGGCCCTTTTCCTCCTCAGGGAGGGCAGGGGCGTCCTGCTGGTCAATTCCTCCCTGCCGCAGGGGCGCGCCCGTTTCTCCATCGCGCACGAGCTGGGGCATCTGCTCCTTCGCCACAACCCCCTCGGCCGTATCGGCGAGCCTCGGGATCCCGACCAGGAACGGCAGGCGGACCGTTTCGCGTCGGAGCTTCTGATGCCCGAATCCCTGCTGCGGGAGGACTGCGAGAAGTTGCCCTTCGAGGTGCTGTGCCGCCGTTACCGGGTCTCGCGCCAGGCCATGCGGATTCGCCTGGAGAGCGTGGCCCGGAGGAGGCCTTCATGATAAAATTCTGCATATCCTCCCGAATCCCTCATGTATTGCACGGATCGAGAGCCTTTCTATAATGAACTGAGTTCTATCGCAATAAGCTGAGTTCTGCCAAGCTAAGGAGCGCTGCCGATGATTCCGTTTGTTTTCCTCCTCGCCCTCTTCCTCGGGTTCTGCCTTGGGGCGTCCCCCGCCCAAGGTTCGTGCGCGCCTGCTTTGGCCTGAGGCGCGTCCTTTTGCGGAGGATGGCGAAAATGAGGATGGCGAAAATGTGGGATTTCATAACTGCGACGCGGGTGCGGTCGTACCTTAAGCGCTCTTACCTTAAATGGATTCTACTCAGCATCATGGTCTTTGCCCTGGGCGTAACCCTTTATTATCGCTGCATGTGGCTTGGGGATCGAGAGGCCGTTCTGAGGTCCGTTGACGATCGGCTTTCCGTCGCTGCGGACCTGGTTCCCATGCTCCTGTCGGGGGATTTTCACGACAGGGCCGTCGGACCCGAGTCGGTCTCCCTCGAGGAGGAGCTCCTCAATCGAAGGCGATTTAACGAGTTTGTGGAGATAGAGGGCCTGCGCTACGCTCAGACCCTGGTCCGCCTTGGAGGAAAGTTTTATTTTTCCGCCTCCACTGTGAGCAGGAAGGAGGCAAGAGATCGGGGGTCCTGGTATTTCTACCCTTATGATGATGCCCCGGAATCTCTGGGGTTGGTCTATGACACCGGTCAGGCGGCCTTTCTGGACTATCGGGATCGCTGGGGGGAATATCGTTCGCTCTGTAAACGTTTTTTCAGCCCCGGCGGCATTCCATATCTGGTCCTCGTGGACATGGGGGCCAGGTCCGTCAATAACCTCCTGGCGCAGTCGCTCTATAAAATGCTCGTTTCGGCGTTTTCCATTCTTCTGATGATGTCCCCTTTGGGCTGTATTCTGTGTCTGCTGGGGCTGAACCTCAGGGAGGCCAACGCGAGGCTGGAGGAGGCGAACCGCGGCCTTTCGAAGCAGGTTGCAGCGCAGAGGGACTGGCTGTTCGACGTCGAGTCCGCGGTCCGTCAGGAGCAGGATAAGCTGGAGCAGGTCCAGGAGCTGCATCAGAACAGCCTGGCGGGATTCTTGACGTTCGACGGTGATGGGAAGATCCTGGAGATCAATCAGACGGCCCTTGGTATCCTGGGCGTGCCCCCCGAACGAAAGGGGCAGATCAGCCTTGCCGAGTTCGGGGGCCCCTTCTTCTGGGACCGCCTCTCGCGGCAGATTCAGAACGCGGAGGTTCGGGACGAGGAGAGCTTTTCGGAGGAGATCGGCGTGCACAGGCTGGATGGGACGCCGGCGGTTCTGCTGATGCGCGTTGGGATAGGTCCCAGGGAGTCCGACGAGCCCCTCTATTACGCTTCCTTCGTGGATATTTCCGAGATGAAGAGCAATCAGGAGCAGCTGCGCTACCTGGCGTACCACGACGACCTCTCGGGCCTTTTGAATCGCATGGGACTGAGGAAGGTCCTGATGGACAAGGCGGATCTTTACGGCCGCTCCCCAAGTGTCTTTGTCCTTGCCGTCCGTAACTTCAAACGCATCAACGCGGCGCTTGGCGCCAGCACGGGGGACTCCGTCCTGGCGGAGCTGGCGAAGCGGCTCGGGGATATCCTGAACCCGGGGGAGGAGCTGGCGCGGCTTGGAGGGATGGAATTTGCGATGGCCTCCTTCGGGATCATCACCCGCGAGGAGTCGGAGGCCGCGGCCCGACGCCTTCTGAGCGCCCTGGACGAGCCTTTTCTGCTCGGGGGCCGAAAATTCATGCTCTCGGGAAGCCTTGGGGTCATGATGGCCTCGGACAGTGGGACGGTCGACGAGACGATGTCTGGAGCGGCGCTCGCCGCCGCGGAATCCAAACGGAGGGAGCGCGGCTGCATCCTCTTCTTCAGCGACAGGCTCAAAACGCGGAGCGTCAAGTCCATAGAGATGGAAAACGCTCTGAGGGAGGCCATCCTACAGGAAAATTTCAAGGTTGTGTTTCAGCCCATCGTGGCGATACGGAGCCGGCGCACCCGCGGGGTCGAGGCTTTGGTGCGTTGGACCGGTTCCGACGGCAAGCCGGTCAGCCCCGAGGACTTCATCCCCATGGCCGAGGAGACCGGGATGATGCCGTCCCTTTCGGAGGTCCTCTTCAGGATGACGGCCAGGGCTTTTCTCGAGCTCCGTCAGGCCGTACCGGGAATTTACCTCAGCCTGAACGTCTCCGCCGTGCTCTTTCATGACAGGCTCGTCGAATCGATGCTGCAGGATGCCGTCGAGGGACAGGGCATTCTGCCGTCGGAGGTCCTCCTGGAGATTACCGAGACGGCGCTCATCGCCAACATGGAGGACTGCCGCGATACCCTCGTCCGCCTGAATGGAAAAGGGTATACGATAGCCATCGACGATTTCGGGGCGGGGAACTCCTCCATATCCTACCTGCAGAACTTCCCGATCAGCAAGCTGAAGATAGATAAGTCCTTTGTCCAGCGCATCGTGTCCCATGGCGAGGATTGGACGCTCGTCCGCGCGATCCTGCGCATGAGCGAGGTGCTCCAGGTCGACGTCGTCGCGGAGGGTGTCGAGACGGAGGAGCAGGAGCAGCTCCTCGATAGGCTGAACTGCCCCCTGGGACAGGGCTATCTCTATTACCGTCCGATGGATCTCGAGACCTGTTTGAAGACCCTGGGGCCGTCCGATGCGGGAGGAATGAATGCCTAGGGCGAGGCGGCGCCTCTTCCCGCGTCGATTTTTTCCCGGATCCCCGGCTTCGATGACGCCGAGGAAGCTGGCGTTTCTCCTCATCCTGCTCCTCCTGGGGCTCCTTGCCCCGTACTGGGAGAGGCGTACGGGCGACTTTCTCGAGGGAGTCGTCACAAAGGTCGTCGATGGGGATACCCTTGTGGTGAAAGTGGAGAGGGAACTTCGTCGGGTGCGCCTGATCGGGGTCGATACGCCCGAGACGGTGCATCCCCGTAAGCCCGTTCAATACTACGGACGCGAGGCCAGCGCCTTCACGAAACAGACGCTCTTGGGACGGCGCGTGTGGTTGGAGTACGACGTCGCCCCCCTGGACCGGTACCAGCGCCATCTCGCCTACGTCTGGGTGGAAAAGCCCGCGCGGGACGAGGAGGCCGTGAGGCGGGGGATGTTCAACGCCAAGTTGCTCCTGGAGGGGTACGGACGCGCCATGACCATCCAGCCCAACTCGCGCTATGCCGACCTGTTCGTGCGTCTCCAGGCCGAGGCACGTAAGGCGGGACGCGGTCTGTGGGGGCGGAAACGCTGAGCCCCTCCCAATCCCGATGTCCCTGAATCGGATAACTCTCTCCCGGACCTTAGTCAAGCAGGAGGTCGTTTCGCTTTTTCAGGCCTCTTTTACTGCAAAAGCCGAGGCATAAACAAAAGTTGAGACATAAGGTAAACAAAAGAGCCGGAGGGCTCGATCCTTCGGCTCTTTTGTTTTAGGGAAGCGCTGATTAAAACAAAAATGCATATTTTACCAAGGGTAAGTATGCAAAACATCTATAGGCAAAAATCTCCAGCGCTTCCCTAAA
>NZ_CAUUWA010000088.1 GCF_963548695.1 uncultured Fretibacterium sp. | reverse complement strand
CCGGTAGGCGCTTCGTCGTTTTCATCCGCCGTGGTCCCTTCTTCCGCCAAGCCGGTGGTCGTTGAGTCAGCGCTTCCTTAACTTAAGTTATAATGTATCCGCAGTGGAAACTAGGAGGATGGGGCATGGCAAAACCTGTGGAGGCCGATGTGGTTTTATCCTGCAACGAGCACCTGCCGACGGTCGACGTCTGGCTGGTGATCGACGTTCTTCGCGCGACGACGGTGATCGTCCGATGGTTCGAGCTTGGAGGCCGGGAGCTCTACCCCGCGGACACCCTCGACGCGGCGCGGCGATTGGCGCACGACCTGGAACAGGAAGGCCGAAAGCCCCTCTTGATGGGAGAGGAAAACACCATAGCCCCCCAGGGGTTCGACCTCGGAAACTCGCCTCTGGACCTGACAAGGGAGCTCGCCGCGGCCCGCGTGTGCGCCGTCATGGCTACGACCAACGGCACGAAGGCCCTCCTGAGAGCCGCGGAAACGGGGGTTCCGGTTTTCGCCGCCTGCATCCGCAACGCCTCGTCGGCACTCGGCTGCGCCCTGTCGCGGGGGGCGCGGATCGGCCTCCTCTGTTCGGGACGAAAGGGACGTCCCGCTTGGGACGACACCCTCTGCGCCGGTCTCCTGCTCTCCCTCCTGCAGCGGCAGCACCCCGGGCTGAGGCTCGCGGACAGCGCTCGCCTGGCGCTTCTGACCTGGCAGTCCTCCCGGGACCTCCGGGCGTCCCTTTCAGGGGCGGACCACGCCGTCTTCCTGGACCGGGTCGGCTATGGGGCGGACATCGCCTTCGCCTGCATTCCGAACGCGACCGAGGCCGTTCCCGAGCTGCACGAGCTCCCTGACGGCGATGGGATGCGCGCGGTCCTGCGCCGCGTCCCCCCGGACGCCATGGGTCCCCGCCTCAGAACCGCGCTGCCCCTTCCGGAACCGGCGACCGTTGAGGCCCCACGCGCGGAACGGGCTCAGGCCGCTCCAAACCGCTTCGCATCCCTCCTTCAATACGCAAAAAGCGACGCGGACCACCTCTTTCTGGGCGGAAACAGACACAAGAAGTCCGGCAGGGCGAGGCTGTAAATTGGCGCCGAAGCCCTTACTCCAGCACGCCGCACAATATAAGGCAGGCCTGGATTCGACAGAGTATTGAACTTGATCAAGGGGGACCACGGCAGATGAAGACGCTTTACCTGGACTGTTTTGCGGGGATCGCCGGCGACATGCTTATAGGGGCCCTGCTGGGCCTCCTCCCCAGCCCGGAGCGCTTCTGCGCGGAGATGCGCAGGCTGACGCTCCTGCCGGAGGACAGTTACGAGCTCGTCATCGAGAGGGGCGTGAAAAACGGCATTGCGGGGACGAACTTCGACGTCCGCACCCACGAACATCATCCGCACCGGGGGTTGCACGAAATCGAGGATATCGTCGGCGGAAGCGCCCTGTCCGACAGCGTCCGGAGGGAGTCCCTTCGGGCCTTTGCGCTGCTTGCGGAGGCCGAGGCCCAGGTCCACGGGACGATGCCCGACAAAATCCACTTTCACGAGGTAGGGGCCATCGATTCCATTGTCGATATCGTGGGCGTCTTCGTCCTGATGGAGCTCTTGGACTGGCCCCGCGTGCTCTGCTCCCCGCTTAACGTGGGCTCGGGCACGGTGTCCTGCGCCCACGGAGTCCTGCCCGTCCCGGCCCCGGCGACAGCGCTCCTGCTTCGGGGACTGCCGATATTCTCCCAGGGTGCGCCCATGGAGCGCACCACCCCGACCGGCGCGCTGCTCGCCAGGACCCTGGCCTCCGCCTTCTGCCCCATTCCCGCCGGGTCGGTGATCGCGTCGAGCTTCGGCTTGGGCAATCGGGACTCCGAGGACATGCCGAACGTCCTCCGCGCCCTGCTGATGGAGTCCGGTCGGATGGAGGCCGGTCAGGTGGACGAGGGCCTGGTGCACGAGCGCCTGACCATCCTGGAGTGCAACATCGACGACATGAACCCTCAGGACTTCGAGCCTGTCTCAGGCCGCCTCTTCGAGGCGGGGGCCCTGGATGTCTGGACGGAGCCCATCTACATGAAGAAGGGGCGCCCCGCCGTACGGTTCTGCTGTCTGGCCGAGCCGGAAAAGGCATCGCCCCTGACCCTGATCATGCTGAAGGAGACCACCTCGCAGGGGGTCCGGCGCATCGCGGCCGACCGCACCCGGCTGCCTTTCCGCATCGAACGCGTCTCCACGCCTCTGGGGGAACTCGACGTCAAGACCGCGCTTCTGGGGGACGTTCCCCTGCGCCGTACTCCCGAGTACGAGGACCTCAAGCGCCTCTCGACCGAGCACGGCCTTCCGATGGCCGAGGTGCGCCGCCGCGTGGCACGCGAACTCTGAGGAACCGCAACGCCAAAATACATCTTCCGGAAATTTAAGATACAGGAGGGTTTTCCATGTCGATCATCGTAGCGCTGCTGCTCGTCCTTTCCGTCGTCCTCAACGTCCTGCTCCTGACGCGGAAAAGGAACCCGGCCACGGGGAAAAAATCGGTCCGTTCCGCGATCCTGCAGGGCATCCAGAACGTGAACGAGCTGGCGACCGTTCGAGAACGTTTTCAGTCCATCGTCTCGTTCTCCGACGGCAAACAGCTGCCGTTCCTGGGCTTTTTCCTCCCAGGCACCACGCGGAAGTTCATCATGCGGTACGCCGGGGTCATCGTCTGCGGCAACGACCTCTCCAGGCTCGACATCTCCGAGCGATTCGCGGTCAACCGCGTCCGCGTGGTCGTCCCGCGCAGCCGCATTCTGGATATCTATGCGGACGTCCAGAGCTTCGAGGTCTACGACCAGCAGGCGGGGCTCTTCACCTCCATCCGCCTCGAGGACCAGAACCGGGAGGTGACGGCGGACCTGGAGGAGATGAGACAGAACGCCCTGAAGAGCGGCATCCTGAGCCAGGCAGACGAGAACACCCGTCGGATCCTCACCTCCATCGTCGCGGCCACGGGCATGGAGGCCGAGATCGTCTTCGACGACGGCGAGGGCGAGGTCCTGCGCCTCGGGACTCTGGACGGCAAGCCCGAAAAGGCCAACTTCGAACAGGACCGCAGTCCCATCCCCGTGGGGGCGGCGGACCAATGAGAGCCTTACGATCCCAGTGAGCTTTGTGCTCCTCCAGGGACATTGCGGGTATGGCGGCGGAAAGCCTCCGCACAGGGGGAATAAACAGTTGGATTTTCAATAAACAAATTTTTAAGTAAACGATAAGGGGGTCTGGTGAGTTGTCGCCAAAGGGGGTTCATTTCATCGTGGAGGCTTCCGGTTGCGGCGAGGTCATCACCGATGTCGTCAGGCTGCAGGATATCCTGGTGGAGGCGGCGAAGCAGGCCAACGCTCAGGTCTGGTCCGTCTCCTTCAACCGTTTTCCGCCCAACGGGGTCAGCGGCGTGGTCGTCATCAGCGAGTCGCATCTCTCGGTGCACACCTGGCCGGAGGTCAATTACATGGCGCTCGACATCTACACCTGCGGGGCCAACAGCAAGCCCTTCAAGGCGGTGGAGTACGTCCTGAAGACGGTCGAGGCCAAACGCAGCCACATCACGGAGATAACCCGCGGGCTCGACGACGACGACCAGGTCTTTTACCATTCCTTCATCACCTGGGAGGAAATACTGAGGAAGAACGGGGACTCCGAAAAGGCCGTCTCCTGAGGCCGATGAAAGGATAAGGACGAAAGAATAAGGACACTGGAATATGGATGACGGCCTGAGTTGTGTTCCCCGAATCCTCATCGCGGCAACCCGGAGCGGTTCGGGCAAGACGACGATCGTCGGCGGGCTTCTGGCCGCCCTGCGCAGGCGGGGACTTCGTGTTTGCGGGTACAAGATCGGCCCCGACTACATCGATCCCGGCCATCATCGGCTGGCGGGGAACTGTCCTGTCTGCAATCTGGACACTTGGCTGACCGACGAGCGGGCCATGACGGCCCTCTTCGTCCGGACCTCCCGCGGGGCCGACATCGCCGTGACGGAGGGGGTCATGGGGCTCTACGACGGGGGGCGGGGGGGAATCAGCAGCAGTGCGCAAATAGCGAAGATCCTGAGGCTTCCCGTCGTCCTGGTGATCGACGTGCGCTCCATGGGAGAGAGTGCAGCGGCGGCGGCCCTGGGGTTCCGGGAGTACGACCGGGAGGTCGACCTTCGGGGCGTGATCCTGAACCGCTTGGGCTCCGAATCCCACCTGGAGACGATCCGCGAGGGGCTCCGGAGAGTCGGGATCCCCCTTTTGGGGGCCCTGAGGCGCGACGACGCGCTGACACTGCCTGAGCGGCATCTTGGCCTGGTCCCCGCCGGAGAGTCCCCGGACCTGGAGCGCATCGGGCGCATCCGTGAGGCGGTGGAGCGAGGGGTGAACCTCGACCTGCTCCTGGCCGCGGCCCGTTCCGCGCCGCCGATCGAGGCGGAGCTCCCCGCCGCACCGCCCCCCTTCGCCAGGGGCGTGCGCCTTGCCGTGGCGCGCGACGAGGCGTTCTCCTTCTACTACCCCGAGAGCCTCTCCGCGCTGGAGGACCGGGGCGCGGAGCTGACGTTCTTCAGCCCGATGCGGGACAAGGCCCTGCCCGACGCGCACGGCGTCATCCTGGGCGGCGGGTTCCCCGAGGTCTTCGCGCGTGAGCTCTCGGCCAACGGGCCCATGCGCGCCGCCATGGCGAGGGCCGCGGGGCTGGGGATGCCGTTCTTTGCGGAATGCGGCGGGTTCATGTACCTGACCCGTTCCATCACGGACCTTCGGGGGGAGACGTTCGAGATGGCGGGGCTCGTGCCCGCCCGATGCCGGATGAACGACCGGCTTCAGACCGTGGGCTACGTGGAGGCCCGGGCCCTGCGGGACACGGTGCTCTGTCCCGAGGGGGCGGTACTGCGCGGACACGAGTTCCACTTCTCCGTCGTCGAGCCCGACGACGGGCCATTCCCCTTCGCGCTCGACATCACGAGGGTCCGAACCGGCGCGTCCAGGCCCGGAGGCTACGCCAAAGGGAACGTGCTGGGCTCCTACCTGCACCTGAACTTCATGGGCAGCCCGGCGGCCGCAGACCACTTCCTGCGGCGCTGCCTGGAGTTCAGAAACTCCAGGGGGCTGCGGGAGGGGCTGGGGCCCACGGCATAAACCCCGCAGACGAAAAATCCGATTTATCCCCGCCCTATTGACTTTGAGACGCCGAACCCTTATGATGACGCCCATCTCGGAAGCGCCGGACTCTCTTCGAAAATGGAGGTGAACCGCATGGATCGCGGATGGACACGCCGTACGGCCATTGGCCTCGATCGCTTTTACTTTTACTTTTACTTTAGCTCGACATGCGGGGATCCCTTTCGAATGAGGATCGGCGCATCGCTTGCCTGTTGAGCTGAGGCCGCCGGAATCATACGGAAAAAGGGGCTCCCGCACCGAACGTGCGGGGGTCTTTTTTATTTCGGGAAACGAGAGGAGAACGGAAGGATGAACGTCAACGTATCGCTGTGTATTTTGATTGGGTATGCCCTGCTGCTGTCGGCCATCACCTGGAAGGCGTCGAAGATCCAGGCCGCCGGAGAGGGAAAGATGCTGAACTACCTCATGGCGGGGCAGCAGCTCCCCACGGGCCTGGTTGCGGTGATGCTGGCTGGGCTGGCGATCGGTGGAGCCTCGACGGTCGGCGTCGCGGAGCATGCCTACACGGCGGGGTTCTCCGCCGGATGGTACAACGGCGCATGGGCCGCAGGCGGCCTCTTCGTCGGGCTCTTCCTGGCCGCGCGGTTCCGCCGCATGAGCCAGCACACGGTTCCGGAGATGATGGGAGCGGCCTTCGGCCCCAAGACCCGGCTCGTCGGCGTCGTGGCCCAGCTTCTGATCATGATGACGATCACCGCGCTTCAATACGTCGCGGGCGGCGCCATCCTTGCGTCCATGCTTCCGGGACTCTTCACCCTCAAGACCGGCATGATCGCCTCGGCCACCGTCTTCATCGCCATCACCCTTACCGGAGGCTACTGGGCCAGCGGACTCACCAACGTCGTCAACGTCGTCATCATCTACGTCGGAATCTTTACGGCACTCTGGGGCGGAGTGCGCGGTTTCGGCGGGGTCGAGAACATCCTGAAGGCCCTGCCCGAGGGAAAGGCCTGGTTCGACCCCGTGGAGGGCATCGGCTCCGCCATTCTGGCAGCCTGGATGGCCGTCATGATCACGATGGCCTGTTCCACACAGGCCGCCGTCCAGATCGCCCTGTCGGCCCGGGACGAGCGCTCCGCGCGCAATGGGTTCCTTCTCGGGGCCCTGCTGATCTTTCCCGCCGGTTTCCTGTGCTCCCTGTTCGGGATCATGGCCGCGTCGCAGTTCCCCGGCCTTCCGAACCCCACCCTGGCCCTGCCCACCATCGCGGCGCACATCAGCCCCCTGATCGGAGGGCTCTTCCTGGCCGGACTGTGGGCCGCGGACGTCTCCACCGCCGTAGGGCTTCTCATGGGCAGCTCCACGCTCCTGATGCAGGACGTGCTGAACCATCTGCCCCTCCGTTCCGAACGCGCGGACTCGGGCCTTCTCATGTCCCGGTTTGCTGTCCTGTTCGTCAGCGCCTGCTCCTTCGTCCTCTCCCTGACGGTGGTCGGCATCCTCAAGACGCTCACCTCGGGGCTGGCCATCACGACCTCCTTCACCCTGCTGATCCTGGCCAACCTCTACGCACCGCGCCTCTGCAAGCGCTCCGCCGGGGTCCTCACCATCCTGGCCTCCCTCGTCGTCTGGGCGCTCTGGACCTGGGTCCCCGCAACGCGCGTCGGCCCGCACCTGATCTTCCTGGAATGGCCCGTCTGCCTGGCAGTATTCGCCTTGTGCGCCATCCTAGACCCCCGTCCGGCCGGTCGTCTGGTGCCGGACGGCGGAGAAGCGGCCGTCCGGGGACGCACCGCGCTGGAGAGCTAAAGGGGTCGGGCAGGAATACGAGCGGGGCCGTACGCATGCGAACGTACGGCCCTTTCCGTCGTCATTCCCATTGCGGTGGCCATTTTTTCCCCTTCAGATTTTTCCCCTTCAGCCGGGTCTGCCTCGGGGAAGCAATGCAGCTTGAGACCTGTCATGATAGTTGCCGGACATTCATGCCGTCGCCCTCCGAATAAATCGAAGAGCGCTTTATCAACCGTTTTGCAAAATCCCTCGTTTCATCGTAGCAATCATACAGGCACTCCTTAAGAATCTTCATCGGCACCCCCCCGCAGCGATGCATCGCTCTTACGATAGAGTGCCTGCAAAACGCACACTCGCCTCGTCGATAGGTATGCAGAAGGATGGGTAACGCATCTGCGGAACGGTGACGGCAGTATATTTCCCGAATATCCTGTTGAACATGGTGCGGGATGACGCCCGACTTACCAATCAGTCCGGCAATGAGGGCGTCGTCTGTTTTCCTGTAGTTTCTTATGAGCAGAGCGAGCGCAAAAGAGCCCAAGCCCTTCCGTTCCAGCAGTTGGACGGCCAGATCATGAATCCTCTCATCTTTGAACGCTTCCAGGCAATCTATGGCAGATTCCGCCAGCAACGTATTTTCAGACCAGGCGTACTCCATAAGTGGGGAGATATCCAGCGGAAACGGCCTGCGCCAAGTCGTCTTCAAGCCGAAGGGCTTCAAAAGCAGAGCCCTTACCGTCTCGTGCTCTTCGTGCAAAACCGCATGCGCCAGATCCCGCATTTCGGAATCGGATGCTTTTTTGGCAAACCTGTATATGGAGCCGGTCATTTTTTGGCGCGGACGCTCTTCGGCAGCCAGCTCTCTCACGCTCTGCAGCAGGTCGTCAATCGTTATTTTTCTGCGCTCGGCTTCCGCCTGAAATGGGTTCACCCCATCCGACCTGATTTTCAATGTATCCACAAGGGCCTTGACGGCAGCCGAACGTCCATAGTTTCTGTCGAAAAATGCCTCGACTTTCTTCTTCCCGAAAACGTTTTTGACCCTGACCTCGAACCATTCGTCGTACATTGCCCGGTTTTCGGAGTCGAGCAGAAGGATTTTGCCGACATCCTCGGCATAGCGCTTGAATGCGGAAAAACCGTCTAGGTACAGGAGATGAAAAACGACCTCGTCCCATTGAGAGCCCTCGTGCACAGGTGGGATCTCTCTGAGCCGCCCCTTTTTCGACGCGAAATAGTCGTATTTGGAATGCAATGCCTCTTTGGCGTCCTCGCTTCCGTCATCCGCAAATCGATAGAGGATCGCCGACAGCTGATAGAACAATCCGTCATAACAGCGCGAAAGAAACTTTTCTATGGAAGCGCTGATTAAAGGAGGAAGAAGGTGTAAGTTTTTCTTGTTGTGTCGAAAT
>NZ_CAUUWA010000087.1 GCF_963548695.1 uncultured Fretibacterium sp. | reverse complement strand
CCATTCTGTATGTCATGGAAAATGGGTGCAAATGGAGGAGGCTCCCGGAAAGGTTTGGGAACTGGCATACTATCTGCATGCGCATGAACCGATGGTACAAGTCCGGCGTTCGGGACAAGGTTTTTGAACGCCTGCAGCATGGGCGTCTTCTCCGCATGAGGCTTGAAGCGGACAAACAAAATCCTCTCCCGCAAATGCCGTGAAGGGAAAGCGAGGGAGAGGATTTTGTCCGCCGCCCGGCATCGGGCAGAAGATGGCACGAGGAAGATCAGGGAGAGGAAGATCAGGGGGCGGTCCTTCCCCGCAGGGCGGACTCGAGCGATGTTCGGGCGGAGAGGAGAAGGCGCCTGGACTCCTCCGAGTCCGCGAGGACGCCCTCGTCCCGGCGCAGCCGTTCCAGGAGCCGCTCGATGTCGTCCAGGACGCCCGGGATCTCGGCCTGCGGGGTCCTGGCAGCAGCGGCGGGCTTGGCTTCGGCTTCCATGGTGGCAGCGGAGGCGCCCGGCTCGATCGAGAATTCCTGCCCTAGGGCCGGGACGATTCCCCTCATGCCCCGTTCCCTCAGCGCGGCGGAAAGGGCCTGGGAGGACTTCGGCTCCCCATGCGTGACGAAAAACAGGGGGTTCGTCGTGTAGTTGCCCGCCCACGCGAGGAGGTCGTCGCGATCCCCATGCGCGGAGAACCCGCCGATCGTGTGCACCTGAGCCTTGACAATCACGTCCTCCCCCGCGATCCGAAGCTCGGTCTCCCCGTCGACGATACGCCTCCCCAGGGTCCCGTAAGCCTGATATCCCACGAAGACGATGTGGTTCCTGGGATTCCAGGCCCCGTGCTTCAGGTGGTGCACGATGCGTCCGCCCGTGCACATCCCGCTCCCGGCGATGACGATGCCGAAGGGGACGTCGTTGATCCTCTGCGACTCCTCCGGGGTCGATACGCTCCGGAACCCCTTCGGGGAGAAGAGGTCCACCCCCGCCGCAGCATGGCGCCGGACCTCGCCGGAGAGCGTGTCGCCGTACATGCGATAGAGCTCCGTGGCCCGGACCCCCATGGGGGAGTCGAAGAAGATCGGGATCTCGGGAAGCAGCCCTTCGATCTGCATCAGGGAGAGCTCGAAGAGGAGGCGCTGGGCCCGGTCCACGACGAAACTGGGAATCAGGACTTTGCCCCGGTCCTTCAGGGCCGTCAGGATGACGCTGCGGAATTCCTCCCGGGTCGCCGCGTCATCCTTGTGCAGACGGTCGCCGTAGGTCGACTCGATGAGGACGTAGTCCGCCTCCCGGATTGCCGAGGGGGCCCGGTCCACCGCGGGGAACTGCTGCCCGAGGTCGCCGCTGAAGACGAGGCGCGTCGCCCTGCCCCCCTCATTCAGGTTAAAGGCAATGGAGGAGCTTCCCAGGATATGCCCCGCGTCGTGCAGGGAGAAGACCACGCCATCGGCGGCAGCGGTCTCCGTATCCCAATCCGTCGGCCTCAGGAGCTTCAGGGCCTTGTCGACATCCTTCTCGTCGTAGAGGGGAACGACCGGCGGCAGCCCCCGGCGGACGGCCTTGCGGGTCCGCCACTCCGCCTCCTCCTTCATCAGACGGACGGAGTCGTTCCAGAGTATCTCCACCAGACGGGCCGTGGCGGGAGTCGTCCAGATGGGCCCCGCGAACCCCTTTCGGACGAGATACGGGATGCGCCCGGAGTGGTCCATGTGGGCGTGGGTCAGAAATACCGCGTCCAGCCCCTCGACGGGGAACGGAAAGGTCTCCCGGTTCCGCTCGTCCTCGTTCGCCCCCTGGTGGACGCCGCAGTCCACGAGAAAGCGACGCTCCCCGCACTCCACCTCGTAACAGGACCCCGTCACCTCGCCCGCAGCGCCCCAGAAACGTATCCTCATCGTATTGTATTCCCCCTATGCCGGCGAAACGGCGCCCTTCGGCAGGAGACACAGGACGCGAGTCCCCTCGCCAGGCCTCGAACGGACCTCCAGACGTCCCCCCATGAGGGACATCCGCTCCGTCATGTTGGCGAGCCCCCGATGCCCCTCGAGCCTCAGGACCTCATGGTCCACCTCGGCATCGAAACCGCTGCCGTTGTCTTGAATGTCCATGATGATCTTTCCATCCTTTTCGCAGACCTGGGCCTGGACCTCCGTGGCATTTCCGTGCCGGACCGCGTTGGAGACCGCCTCCTGAAAGATGCGGACAAAGGCCAGGGTCTGCTCCGGCTCCAGGTCTATGCCCTCGTCGATGTCCGCGGCGACCCGGATGTCGTAGTTCTGCGAGAGCCTCTCCGCCAGCTCGGTCAGGGCCTGAGACAGCCCCAGATCCATCCACGGCGGCGCCAGCTCGTCGCAGAGCCCACGCAGCTCCCGGACGACGGACTTGGCGAGAAGCTCCGTCTTCTTGATGCGCGTCTGGGGGGCCTCCTCCTCGAGGGACATGTGAATCTGCTGCAGCAGCGCCGTGATATCCTGCAAGGGCCCGTCGTGGATCTCCCGCGCCATGTCCATCCGTTCCTTCTCCTGAACCCGGACGATGTCGCGCACGTAGCGGTTGCGCAGCTTGTCGCGCTCCACGGCCGCCTGAGCGAAGCGCATCAGGGCGCTGTGGACGCTCTCGATCTCCTTGACCGACCCCGGCCCCAGGCGATTGGGGATGTCCTTCCCGACCCGGAGGTCGTCGATCTCGGCGACGAGAGTCTGAAGGGGGGAGACGAGGCGGTTCCAGAGCAGGCGGATGGCCCAGAAGCTGCCCAGGGTCATCATCACGATCAGGACCGGCCACAGGCGCCCCGCCGTGACGAGCCCCCCCAGAAGCTGGTCCCAGGAGACCGCGGCGACGACGTACCCCTGGCCCCGGCTGACCGGATAGATAGCCAGGGTGTATTGGGCCCCCTGCTTGTCCTCCACCCGGGTCGCCGTCCCGATCGGGAGGTTGTCGTGCCAGATGGCCGCGATATTCATGGCGCCAGGCGAGGCCGTGATGATCTTTCCGTCGGCGCCGATGTGCGCCACCCAGCCCGGGATGGACGGCCCCCAGCAGAAGATGTTGTACCGAGCCGCGTCCCCCAGGTACTCCAGCGGAAATTCCCAGAGCCGGACGTTCGACCCCAGCCGATAGGCCGTGCTCTCGGCCAGGTCCTGGACGTAGGACCGCACGGCCGCCTCCATCGCCCTCTCCTGACTGACCAGGGCGAGGGCCGCCAGCAGGACGACGGCCACGGAGGGCAGGATCAGGGCGCACAACAGAAAGGCCAGAAAGTGGTTCTTCGGCCTCAACGAGTTGAAAACGGTTTTGCGGACCCGCTTCAGCATGAGGCGGGGCCCTTACTTCTCGTCCTCCAGGAGCTCCTCCAGGGTGACGACCCCGTACTTGAGGGCCAGCAGCAGGGCCTCCGTCTTGTTCTTGGAGCCCAGCTTGTCGTAGATGGAGGCCAGGTGGGTCTGGACCGTGCGCTCGCTGATGAAGAGACGGCTCGCGACCTCCTTGCTGGAGAGCCCCTTGGCCGCCAGCAGGAGGACCTCACGCTCCCGCGCGGAGAGCTGCTCCGGGTCGAAGTCCCGCTCCCCCATGACCGAGGCGACCTCGGGGTCCAGGTAAAGCCCCCCCTTGGAGACCGTCGCGATTGCCGCGGTGAGCTCCTTCGGGCTGACGGTCTTGAGGACGAATCCCCGCGCCCCCGCGCGCAGCGAGGCCATGACGTACTGCTGCGCATCGTAGGAGGTCAGCATGATGGTGGCCGTGGAAAGCCCCTCGGCCTTGACCTTCTGCGCGACCGAAACGCCGTCCATGCCCGGCATCCTGATGTCCAGCAGGGCCACGTCGGGCTTGAGCTCCCGGATCATCTCCCAGGCCTTCACCCCGTCCTCCGCCTCCCCGACGAGATCGAGCGAGCTCTCCCGCCGCAAAAACTCCGCAATGCCCGCCCTCGTCAGAGGGTGGTCGTCCGCCAAAACGATCCTGACTGCCATCGACATCGTTCCCTTCGTCATAATTGATATCTGTCGTAAAGTTTTTACAGACTACCCGCCCCCGCCGCCCCGGGCAAGGGCAAAGCTACGGAAGGACGCCCCCGCCTGCAGGCCGACCTACTTCCGCAAGCTCCCTACAGGCCGACGTCCTTCTCGATGGGGCGGAGCGCCAGGATCGTCTCCTCGATCACCGTGTCGAGGGGCAGCCCCATCCGTTCGGCGCCGGCACTGATGATCTCCCGGTTGACCCCGCGCGCAAACGCCTTGTCCTTCCATTTCTTCTTGACGGATTTGAGCTCCAGGTCGGAGAGGGAGCGCGAGGGACGCACCAGTCCGGCCGTGATGACCAGCCCCGTGAGCTCGTCGATGGTGAAGAGGGTCCGCTCCATGTCGTTGGAGGGCTCGACATCCGTGCAGATCCCGTAGCCGTGGGATTGGACCGCGTGGATGATGTCCTCGTCGATCCCCTCCTCGCGGAGCAGCTCCGGCGCCAGGTGACAGTGGCGCTCGGGGGCGTCGGACGTCATCTCCCAGTCGATGTCGTGCAGAATGCCGACGACGCCCCAGAGGTCCTCGTCGGCGCCGGCCCTGCGTGCGAAGTGGCGCATGGTCCCCTCGACGGCCAGCGCATGACGGATGTGCGTCTCGTCCTTGTTGTGTTTCCTCAGAATACGGAGCGCAGTCTCTCGATCAGGTCTCATGGTATCCTCCCCCAATGCCTCAAAAACACGACTTCCCAAACTCAAACCGGCCACAGCGGCGTATTCTCCGCCCTCGCCGCAGCGCACGGCCCCGGGCGTCCCTCCTTTGCCGCCCTTTTTCCGCACCGGAGGAACGGCTCGAGGCATCTAGGTGTATTATAGTATTTCAGTCTGGTCCCACATGAGGGATTTTCCCGACGGAGGGTCACAAGGGCTCCCCGAATACTGGGCCGACGCGTCGGGAAAAGCAGACGAGAAATGCCGTGAAAGGACTGATGCCGTTTGAACCGATCGCGACGCCCCGCCCTGCTGGCTGGCATCGCACTGTTTCTTTGTCTCGAATGGGGCCCCCTCAACGCCGAAAGGGCCCGATGGGGCATCGCCTCCGGGGACCCCTTCGTCCGGGAGATCGCCCTGACCTTCGACGACGGGCCGCGGGAACACGGAATGCAGGAGCTGATGGCCGCCATGGCGCCGTTCGGCGTCCACGGGACGTTCTTTTTGGTGGGCAAGTTCGCCGACCGTTATGCAGGCATCACCCTGGCGCTCCAAGAGGCCGGTCACGACCTGGAGAACCACAGCTTCACGCACCCGAAACTCTACACCCTCTGGGTGGAGAAGATCATGAGGGAAACGGAGCGGTGCAACGAGGTCATCGAGGGGCTCGGGATCAGGAAGCCCCGCTTCATGCGGCCGCCCGGCGGCTCCTACAACCTGAAGATCCTCAACGCCATGCGGCGTATGGACATGCGCCTGGGGCTCTGGAACATCAACAGCGCCGACTACACGGGAAAATCGGCCGGTGAGATCGCGGCCTTCGTCCTGCGCAAGGCCTCCCCCGGCGCCATCGTTCTGATGCACTCGGGGATCCCCGCGACCGCAGAAGCGCTGCCCGAGATCCTGCGCGGGCTCGGGGAACGCGGCTATCGTTTCGTGAGCGTTCAGGACCTCTGGAACTGCGGGGCCATTTAGGGAAGCGCCGATTCGGTCGGCGTTTTCCTTTCGATACACTTCGGTACACAGGGAACCGATTTGACGTACGGTACTTTTCCTCGGACGGGAGGAAGGACAGGAAGGAGCAATCGAGACGTGTTTACGGTGAAGGAGGCGCGTCCCGGCGACGCCCTGAAGGGCATCGCCCGCATGAACCCCGCGGACATGGACGTACTGAGCCTGTCGGAGGGACAGATCATCGAAATTGTGGGAAAGAAGGTCACGGCGGCCCGGGTGCGGGCGTGCGAGGAGGACTGCGCGGAGCACGTGCTGCAGATCGACGGACTGACTCGCGAGAACGCCCTCGTGTCGCTGGAGGATACCGTAAACGTTAGGCCGGCGACACACCACTTCGCCGGAAGCATCACCCTGCAGCCCCTCTCCGCGAGGGCCCTGACGGACAAGGAGGGGGACTCGGCCTACATCCTGTCCCTGCTGGAGGGGCAGCCCCTGACGGCAGGGGATCGCGTCCGACTGAACCTCTTCGGGACCCGAATCTGCGACTTCCTGGTCTCCGAGACGACCCCCGGGGGCACGGTAGTCGTGAGCAAGTCCACGTACCTGAACCGACTCAAACCCGCAAAGGTCGCCCAGCCCCGCAAAATCTCCTACGAGGACATCGGCGGGCTGGGGTTCCAGATCCGCAGGGTGCGCGAGATGATCGAGCTGCCCCTGCGATTCCCTCAGGTGTTCGAGCGGCTCGGGATCCAGCCGCCCAAGGGGGTGCTCCTCTACGGCCCGCCCGGCACGGGCAAGACCGTCATCGCCCGGGCCGTGGCGAACGAGACCGACGCATGGTTCACCCACATCTCCGGCCCCGAGATCATCGGAAAGTTCTACGGGGAGAGCGAGGAGCGCCTGCGCAACATCTTCGAGGAGGCCCAGAGCCGCTCCCCCTCCATCATCTTCATCGACGAGATCGACGCCATCGCCCCGAAGCGCGAGGACATGGGGGGCGAGAAGCAGGTGGAGCGCCGGGTCGTGGCTCAGCTGCTGGCGCTGATGGACGGGCTCGAGTCGCGCGGGCAGATCGTCGTCATCGGGGCCACGAACATCCCCAACTCCCTGGACCCGGCCCTGCGCCGCCCGGGGCGCTTCGACCGCGAGATCTCCGTGCCGATCCCCGACCGCAAGGGACGGCTCGAGATCCTCCAGATCCACACACGCGGCATGCCGCTCGCGGAGGACGTCGATCTCAAACGCGTGGCCGACCTCTCCCACGGGTTCGTCGGCGCGGACCTCGAGGCGCTGGCCAAGGAGGCCGCGATGGCCTGCGTCCGGGACATCCTCCCCTACGTCAACCTCCATACGCAGGATATCCCCTACGAGAAGGTCGCCTCCCTCGAGGTGCGGATGAGCCATTTCATGGCAGCCCTGATGGAGATAGACCCCTCGGCGATCCGGGAGGTCTTCGTGGAGATCCCCGACGTGTCCTGGGAGGATATCGGCGGGCTGGAGGACGTGAAGGAGGAGCTCATCCAGGCCGTGAGCTGGCCCCTCCGGCACGCGGAAGTTTTCGAGCGTTACTCGGTCCAGCCGACGCGGGGCATCATGCTCCACGGCCCCTCCGGCACGGGAAAGACGCTCCTGGCCAAGGCCCTGGCCAAGGAGAGCGGGGTCAACTTCATCTCGGTCAAAGGTCCCTCCCTGATGTCCCGCTACGTGGGGGAGTCGGAGCGGGCGATCCGGGAGGTCTTCAGGACGGCACGCCAGGCCGCCCCCTCCATCCT
Source organism: uncultured Fretibacterium sp. (assembly GCF_963548695.1). Taxonomy (NCBI): domain Bacteria; kingdom Thermotogati; phylum Synergistota; class Synergistia; order Synergistales; family Aminobacteriaceae; genus Fretibacterium; species uncultured Fretibacterium sp. Next base: position 996 of record NZ_CAUUWA010000087.1, on the reverse strand, counting down.
CTACTTCGACGAGATCGAGTCCCTGATCCCCATCCGCGGCCGCGAGGCCGGGGGATCGGCCTTCACCGAGCGGGTGATCGGGCAGTTCATGTCGGAGATGAGCGGGATCGAGGACCTCCAGGGCGTCGTCGTCCTGGCGACGACGAACCGGCTGGACCTGGTGGACCCCGCCCTGCTGGTCGCGGGGCGCTTCGACCTGGTGCTGGAGCTCCCCCTGCCCGACGCGGCGGCCCGGGAGTCGATCTTCCGCATCGAGCTGCGCCAAAAACCCCTGGCCCCGGACGTCGACGTCAAGAACCTCGCGGCCCTCACCGAGGGAGCGAGCGGCGCGGACATCGCCTTCGTCTGCCGCAAGGCGACGACCGAGGCCCTCAAGGCGCATCTGAAGAGGGAGGGGAGCTCCCTCTGCCTGGAGCGGGCCCATTTCGACGCCGCGCTTGGGGAACTGCAGAAGCGCAAGCGCTGAGAGAACGCTCCGATTCCGATTCCAATTCTAAACTTGGTTTTACAATCCAAATGCAACAGCAGAGGGCGAGGAGAGGGAAAAGCCCTCAAGTGGCAGTTATTTGCGGCAAATGTGTTTTGCAGGCACAAACAGCGAAGAAGGCTGACATCCTGCTCCTACCCCTAAAAATTCTGATGGGAAGGGCATGGGGCGCAACTATCTTACAGCAACAAATCGAGAAAGTATAAGGTGCCCTCGCGCTCAGGGATACGGAAGGCCGATAGATCGCAGGTACCCTGGACCGAAGTCCCTCGACGAGTCCGCAGGGAGCTCCGACGAAATCTCGTTAAGGGAGCGGGCCCTGTCATCGTCCTTGACTTTCCCTAACGCGGTATCTATAATCTATGAAGACTGTAAAAGGCGTGGTGAGTGCGGATGGCTTTTATCCTTGGGAACAGCTTTTTTTCCCTTGACTTTTTCCTAACCAGGGATACTCGCCTTGTGCCTTGTGCCTTGTGCCTTGTGCCTTGTGCCTTGTGCCTTGTGCCTTG
>NZ_CAUUWA010000086.1 GCF_963548695.1 uncultured Fretibacterium sp. | reverse complement strand
ACCTCATCGCAGGGAAGCTGCAGATAGGGCTACCCACTTAAAAAAGCGAGGAGCCGCATTTTGCCTCACGAAGTCGTCAAGCCGAACCGTTTCTACCGCTGTCTCAGCGCTTTCTCCAATACACATATTTTTCAAAAATGAGCTTGCCCCTGTGTTGCAGGCGTCATAAAAAATAGAGCTGCTGGTATTCTCGTCTCCCAATCCTTTTTTGACAGGGACAATGTGGGGATTGAGCGCAGCTGTTTGGGAAAGATATCCAAAGGCCGGCTCAAGAGGCTCAAAAGCATACACCATCCCCTCCTTCCCCACCTTTACGGAAGCATATGCGGAGAAATCGCCTATCCAGCTCCCCGCGTCGATGACGATATCGCCAGGACAAACTCTGACGTCAACGGTATCGTTTACCAGGCCATAAAGCCCTTCATATAAAAGATTGTCACAGTATTCGACCGTCTTTTCATCATACTGGTCGTCAAGGTAGAGGTAGGAGAAAAAAGTGTCCTCAAAAACATAGCCAAATAGAAGATTCTCGTTCTCCTTATCCAGTAGAGGCAATCGGACATCCCTGATCTGGTAGCCGTCCTCTCTCATAACTTCACTGAACTGGCTGACCTTCCTCCTGCTGTAGAGGTGGGGATTTTTTTTAAAAAGGACACGGGAGGACTGATCCATGAAAAAAAGAAAAAAGTCCATCATCGTATCCCGGCCTGAACGCACCCTTTTCAACCTTCGAGACAACACCTTGAGGACCTTTACAAAAAAACCTTCTCCATTGACTTCGTGTGCTTTCAACTTACACGTCCTCCTCGATTCAGGACGCAAAGGTGGTGGGATTTGAAGCTCAAAACTTTTTCCCCCTTTCCATGTCGGGCCACAGCTAAATCACTCCTCAAGGTCATCTGCCATCCAACATCTGCAGCAAGCTCCGCAGCGCAGCGGCACGGTGCAAGACGGCATTCTTCGTCTCCGGCGGGATATCGGCAAAGGAGCCGCCAAAACCGTCCGGCCAAAACAGCGGGTCGTACCCGAACCCTCCGCCCCCCGACGGACGCTCCGCGATGCGGCCCCGGCACTCCTCCTCGCAGATCAGGGTCCACCGCTCGGGGACTGAGAGGGCCAGGGCCGCCACAAAGCGCGCACAGCCATAGAAAAACGATATCGCCTCACTGCACTGGGCCAGCTTGCAGCGCATAGACCTCCTCCAGGGTGAGGCTGGCAGCCTCAGCGACTCTGGCGGGATCCAAGCCCATCTGAAGCAGCTTCCGAGCCGTCTCCGTCCGGCCTCTTATCTCGCCGAGCTTCATGCCCTCCGTTCTGCCGAGCTTCATGCCCTCCGTTCTGCCGAGCTTCATGCCCTCCGTTCTGCCGAGCTGGATGCCCTCAGTCCTGCCTTTCTCAATACCCTTTCGCTCCATGATACTGACGTACATGCGTCCCGCCTCCTTCGCCTGTTCCAGGGCGTTTTCCCACTCTTCGTACTCCCGTGAGCTCCCGTCCTCCGTCAGGTGAATGACCCCCTCCATGAAGGTCAACAACTGTGCCTTCTCATCGTGGCTCCAGCCCCGCCCATCTAAAAGCTCCAGCATTTCCTTCAGGTAGTCTAACTTGCGCGCCTCGCAGCCCCGGCTCTTCCACGCCCGAAACCCCGCCAGATGCGCCCAGTCGAAGGGGTTTTCACTCGCCTTCAACGCTTCTTCGTCACCCTCGTAAATCCTGAATACCGGAAACTCGTAGCTCACTCGGGTCCCGTAGCCCTCCCAGCGATAGACGCCGCTGGACTGCGCCTTTGACAACGGCTCAATGAGAAGGGCCAGAGCAATTACGGGATGCCGATAACGACCTTCCAGCAGCCCCCGGTAACGGTGCATCCGCAGAGGGAAATCCTCGTTTCCGCCTCGGCCCTGCACCTCCGCGTGGAGCAGAATCCAAGGCTCCTCACCGGAGAGAAGCGGAATCTGGGCCAGGAGGTCAACAAAGCGGTTCCTGTCCGGCTCCCCTCCTTCATAATGACGGGTGAAGCGAGCTAAACGCCGAAGTTCTTTATCCAAAAAGACAACATCCCGTTTGTCGTCGATATCGCGGGCCAGGTCGGGCAATAGAGACTGGAGCATGGGGACGAAGAAACGGGCCAGCAGATCCTTCCAGAGCATGTCGTCGTGGCGGGGTTCGCCACCGTCCTTTGCCCCGGTATTCGCCGAGTGAGCCTTCCCCTTTGGGCTCAAGCCCTCACCTCGTTTCGTAATGATACAGGCTTCGTCAGAGCCCGTATAGCAAAAGTCGGAGCTGTTCCGGTAAAGGATATTGAGGTTCCGTGCCCAGGAAGGGGAAAGACTACTCAGCAACTCCCGCAGCGCAGCGGCGCGGTGCGAGACGGCATTCTTCGTCTCCGGCGGGATATCGGCAAAGGAGCCGCCAAGGCCGTCTGGCCAAAACAGCGGGTCGTACCCGAACCCCCCGCCCCCCGATAAACGCTCCGCGATTCGGCCCAAGCACTCCCCCTCGCAGACCAGGGTCCACCGCTCGGGGACAGAGAGGGCCAGGGCCGCCACGAATCGCGCCCGGCGATCGCCCCTCCCCTCCATCTGTGATAGAAGCCAGCGATTCCGGTCCTCGTCGGTCCCCTCCACGATTCTGGCGGAACGGATGCCGGGAAGCCCTCCCAGGGCCGCGACCTCCAGGCCGCTGTCGTCCGCCAGGCTCGGCAGGCCGGACGCCTCCGCCCAGGCTCGGGCTTTCAACACGGCGTTCATGGCATAACTATCGCCGGTCTCCTCGACGGCAAGAGCCCTGACCTCGGGGGCAAACAGGAGGCGTCCAACGAACGATTCCGGCAGAATCGCACGGAACTCCTCATACTTGCCCCGGTTGCCCGTGGCCAGGAGCAGCGCCTCAAAAAACAAGGGCGCTGCGCTCCGCCGCCGTGAACTCGAGCGCTGCCGCCTGCCGCTCCCGAATCTCGCGGCACCCCTTCAGGCAGAGGTCGAAGATGCGGTCGGTCTCCGTCCGTGAAAAGGGAGCCTCCTCCCCGGTCCCCTGGACCTCGACGAAACGGTCGGCGTGGTCCGCGACCACGTTGAAATCGACGCTGGCCGCCCGGTCCTCCTCGCTGTCGAGGTCGAGTCGGACCGTCCCGCCGACGATCCCCGCGCTCACCGCCGAGATGCACGACAGGAGCGGGAGGGCTCCGAAGGCGCCCCCATCCCTCAGCACCCTGAGTGCATCCACCAGTGCGACGTACCCGCCGTTGACGGATGCGACGCGCGTACCGCCGTCAGCCTGAAGCACGTCGCAGTCGATCGTGACGGTCCGGGGCCCCAGCCTTTTCAAATCCACGGCCCTGCGCAGGGCCCGCCCTATCAGACGCTGAATCTCGGCGCTGCGCCCACTGATCCCCGTTCGCACGGTGCGCTGCGTCCGACGGTCCGTGGCGCGTGGCAGCATCGCGTACTCCGCCGTGATCCACCCCTGATCCGTCCCCCGCAGAAAGGCGGGGACCTTCTCCTCCACCGTCGCGGTACAGAGCACCCGAGTCTCGCCCTGTGCAGCCAGGACAGACCCCTCCGCGTAACGCGTATAGTGCCGCTCGAAGGAGAGGGGGCGCAGCGCGTCGAACGGCCTTTTCCCCCGCTGTGGGGCCTGGGCATCCATCGCTACGTGCGCGGCAGCTGCCAGGGCACCGTCAGATCGATGGGGGCCCCACTGGAGGAGACCGTGCCGTCGATCAGGAAACGGACCTTGACGACCGGCGGGAAATTGTCCTGTATCGTGCGGACGATGCCCGTCACCAGGAACTGGCTGTCCCGCTGTCCCAGCTTGGAGAGGGCCGCGGCGAAGCCCCTGGAACAGTCCAGGAACACCGTGTCCGCGCTCCGGAATACATGGAGCACGCGCACGTTGGACTCCGTCCCCTCGATACCGCTCATGGTGAGAAGGGTCTGGACGGCGTCCCTGATGTTGTCCTCCTGAGGACGGACGAGGAAAGGCCGGACATCCTCGGCCAAGCCTCCATTCTTGAGGAAGTAGAGCCTCAGGCTGACCTGCTGGATATCCCCACGCACCCCGGAAAGCGCGGCCTTCGCCTTCTCCTTTTTCCGCTCCGACTCCGTCAGCGCCTTCAGATCCTCCCCGTTTTCGACCCTGTTCTCCGGCTTCAGCAGGGAACGGGTGTTCAGGGAGCGCACCATCCAGGACGTTCCGAGATACCCCGCCACGAAGCAGAGGAGGATGATTCCGATCCAGGAAAAAAGGCGCAGCAAAAGCGGCGGCCGCTCCCGCCCCGGGGAGCGGGAATCCCGGCTGCGGCGACGTGGCCTCCGGCTGTCAAAGTCGTCATCGTAGTCATCGTCGTAACGATCGTCGGGCACATCCCCGAGATGAGCCATCGAGCATTCCCCCCACTTAGATATCCATACGCGTGTGCGTAATTGTCTCCAGAATCTCAGGAAGCTCTGATTAAATCAGCGCTTTCCTCACTTCACTTTCCTCACTTCAGATAACTGACGATCCCCTCCGCCATCGCCTCGGCGATCCTCCGCTGGTAGCCCGGATGGGCCAGAAGCTTGGCCTCTTTGAGGTTCGTCACGAAGCCCGTCTCCAAAAGCACCGCCGGCATCCCGGCCCCCCGAAGGACGAAGAACGGCGCCTGGGCCACCCGCTTCATCGGGATACCCCGAAGTTTCCCCGCCTTGAACAGGGCCTCCGCCAGTTCCGTGCTCTCGCTTATTTTGTTGTTCTGCTGCATATCACCCAGGATGCGGAGCAAAAGTTCCGTCCTTCTGTCCACGGCCGCGGAGCTGCCGGACTTCTCCTCCACATACTCCCGGTTCTCTATCTTGGCGAGCTTCAAGGCATCCTTATCCGTCGGCAGCGCCATGATGTAGATCTCGAATCCTGCGGTATTCTTCAACGAGGGCAGCGCATTGGCGTGGACGCTGACGAAGACGTCCGCGTTGGCCTGGTTGGCGATGTCCGTCCGCTCCTGGAGCTTCAGATAAACGTCCGTCCTCCGGGTCATCCGGACCTCGAACCCCCTGCTCCTCAGGACCGCCTCCAGAGCCAGCCCAATCCCCAGGTTGATGTCCTTCTCCCGAACGCCGTTGGCCGTCGCCCCGGGGTCCTTTCCCCCATGACCGGGGTCCACGACGACCAGACGCTTCCCTCCCTTCCTCGCGGGGGGCTGGGCCGGCGTCTTTCCCCTGGAGGGCCTTCCGGTCGGTCCAGGCACGGGCGCGGGAGCAGGAGGAGGCGTGGGGGCGGGCAGCACGCGGATATCCGCCGGGGACGCGAAGAAGAAGTCCAGCACGATGCGCCGCGGGGCATCCAGGGCCAGGCGCTCCACACGCAGGCTCTTGGACGAAAAGACCAGCGACGCACCGGACGGCCCCCGTTCCAGGTCCACGGAGACGTTGCCGTAGGGGGACGGAAGCCCCTCCAGAACTTCCAAGGCGCTGGAGAAGAGGGCCCGAACGCTGCCCTTCTCCACCCGGATCTGCGGCTCGGCCCCATCGCTGCAATCAATCACGGCCCGCACCCGCTCGCGCGACGTGCTCCATCGAAGGCCCCGGATCTCCCCTCCATTCGCGGGAGCTTCCGGTTTCGCCTCGGACCTGCCCTTTGCGGGGCCCTCCCTCACGGGCTTCTCTTTAATTGGCTTTTCCTTGAGTGGCTTCTCCTTCGCCGGAATCGGGGGCGTCGCGTCATCCGCCCTCTCCGTCCCCCCAACTTCCTTTCCTCCCGCCTGCGGGGTCCCTTTCCCTACAGGTTCCGGAGGGGAGGGGACGGAGGCATCCACCGCGGAGGAGGACTCTGTTGCGGGAAGAGCTTTCGAGCCGGTCGGTTCGGAGGGAGGGGCATCCGGCTCCACGTCGAAACGCAGGCGGTTCCCCGCCCCCGTCCCGGTCACCCTCTGGAAGAGCGACAGGACGGACGGAATGTCAAGCCACCAGCGTCCGTCCCGTTCGAAGGCCGCCCCATAGAGCGGGATGAGATAGAGGTCCCTCCAGGCGGCCACAGCGTCCAAGACGATACGAAACCGCACGTCGCCACGGACGAGGTGCAGTTCCTCCCCGGACAGCGACGCCTGAAATCCCAGGAGCGCTCCCGTGTCCGTCAGGGAGACCCAGGGCTCGGCGTTGGGGCCGTTCGTCGTCGGGACCGATCCCAGGGCGTTTCCGCCCCGATAGAGCGTCGCGCTGCCCCAGGCCGGTCCTGAAAACATCAAAAAGGCCGCCAGGAAGAATCCCAGAAGCCTCAGGGACAAAAAGAAATTTCCTGGACGGAAGCGGCCTCTCATACTGAGCGGGAGGCCCTCGCGATGATCGAGGCGGCCTCGAGGGCGGCCTCGGCACTCACGTCCAGGTGGGTGACCAGGCGGAAGGTGTCCGGCGCGGACTTGTTGAAGACGACCCTCTCCCTGCGGCAGAACTCGAGGATCCTGTCGGCGGAGGGCGCGTCCTTTGCCCTGAAGTAGACCATATTGGTCGGGCGCGCCGCCATAAAGACATCCAGGCCGGCATCCGCAAGGGTCGAAGCGATCTTACGGGCGTTCTCGTGGTCCTCCGCCAGGCGTTCGATGTTGTGCCGCAGCGCGTAAAGCCCAGCAGCCGCGACTATTCCAGCCTGACGCAGCCCTCCTCCAAGGCGTTTGCGCCAGAAGCGCGCACGTTCGACGAAGGCGCGCGAGGCGCAGACCAGGCTCCCCATGGGCGCGCCCAGTCCCTTGGAGAGGCAGATCTGGACGCTGTCGACATCGCGCACCAAATCGGCGGGCTTCACCCCCAGCGCCACCGCCGCGTTGAAGAGGCGGGCCCCATCGATATGGACATCGAGCCCCCGGGCGTGGGCCCACGCCGCGCGCTCGGATATCTCCTGAGATGTCGAGGCGTGCCCTCCCCTCCGGTTGTTGGTGTTCTCGAGGCAGACCAGCCGGGCCCGGACGAAATGGACGTTATTCGCAGGCTTCAGGACGGCCTCCATATCCGAAATGCCGGGAAGCCCAGAAGGATCGTCGGCCGCAAGCGGCATGATGCCCCCCAGGCAGGCCATGCCACCTCCCTCGAAGTTGAGGATATGGGACTCCCGTCCGAGGATGACCCCCTCGCCGCGGCCGCAGTGCGTCAGAAGCGAGACCAGATTGCCCTGCGTGCCGGAAGTGACGTAGAGGGCCGCCTCCTTACCCAGGAGCCCGGCGGCCTCCTCCTCGAGGCGCAGCACCGTCGGGTCGTCGCCGTAGACGTCGTCGCCGACCTCCGCCTCCGCCATCGCCCTCCGCATCGCCGCGCAGGGCTTCGTCACCGTATCGCTCCGCAGATCTATGGGAAACAACGAACACACCTCCAGACCGCCCTACCAAAATTTGCCTTACTCACCTTATTCCATTTCCAAATCATTTGAAATTGGAATCCCTAAAGCCAGCCGCAGAAACGGGCCCACGGCAAGAGATCGTCCCTCACCAGGCACCCCGATATCTTGGCCGGGTGCCCTGGATGTCCATGAAAGTCCGTCCCCGCAGTCGTGTAGAGCCCGCGTTTTCCAGACTCGTTCAGGCAGCGCCACGTCTGCGCCGGCTCCGCACCCTGAAACCAGCACTCCACCCCCCAGAGCCCCATCTCCTTCAGTCGGTCCAGAACGGGCTCGAAGTCCCTGGGGTCGGTCAGGGAGCTGAAGGGGTGAGCCCAGACCGGCAGCCCCCCCGCCTCGCGGATGACGCGGATGGCGTCCTCCGTGGACAGGAGGGAACGCGACACGTAGGCGGAGCCGCCCTGGCCGAGGTAGCGCGAGAACGCATCCCGAATCGAGAGGGCATACCCCCTCTCCCAGAGCGCCTGCGCGATGTGGGGCCGCCCCACGATGCCCCTCGCGTGCGCCTCGACGTCCGCCATCGAAATCGAGATTCCAAGCCCGCGAAGGCGCTCGCAGATCTCCCAGTTTCTCTTCCGGCGCGCACTTCGGTACTGCGCCAGGACCTCGTCGAGCTCAGGGGAATCGAGGTCGAAGCGATAGCCCAGGATATGCAGTTCCCCCTTCGGCGAGGTGGACGAGAGCTCGATTCCCGGGACACCACGAATATTGAACCGACGGCAGCCCGAGAGGAACGGCACGACGCCGTCGACGGTGTCGTGGTCCGTCAGGGAGGCGACGGCGACTTTGTGTTTGTGCAACAGACACGCCAATTCCGACGGGGCAAAGGCCCCGTCGGAACAGGTGCTGTGGATATGCAGATTGATCCGGATCAAACGCTATTCCTTTCCGGCTTCCTCCTGGAGGATCTGGTCCAGCTCGAAGAGGGAGGAAACGTCCAGCAGAAGGATAAGACGGCCGTCGGCGGGCTTGGCGACCCACAGAATGTAGCGTTTGTCCATCGCGGAGGAGAGCTTCGAGGCCGTCTCCAGCTGGGAGTCGTAAATCGTGCGAACCT
>NZ_CAUUWA010000085.1 GCF_963548695.1 uncultured Fretibacterium sp. | reverse complement strand
CCAGGATCGTGAGGACCGAAATGAAACCGAAAAAGGCCTATATTTTGGAGCGGGTGCAGAAGGATTGATCTCGATCCGTGGCAGGTTCTGGAACCGCCTTCCCAACAGAAGCTGTCCTTGATAAGCGGCGCAGAAACTCCCTCCGAATTTCTCTTTTTCTTTCATTGGGAGCCTCTGCGCCGTGTTTTCACGCGCAGACGGCCAGGCTCCGGTCGATCGCCTCCTGCAGGGTATCGAGGGAGGGGATGCCGTCGCAGAGCTTGTCGCGTCCCAAGACCCACGTTGGGCGCGACGGCCGGACGCGGTATCGGAAGATGTCGAAAAGGGCCAGGGGATTGCGAGGGTCTATGACGCAGATATCCAGACGCTCCCCATAATGGTCGCGTAGCGCGCGCAGCAGCCGGCTGACCTCCTGATGGGTCTTTTGCTGTTGAGGAAAAGAAGCCTTCTCTTCCGGGGTGTAGCTCCCCCTTCCGCCCCCTCAGCCGCAGCGGTAGCCGCCGAACTCCATGATGATCTTCAGTTTTAAGGCCATCTCCGTCTTCCTCCTCTGGCCCCTCGTTCGGGGGTCGGGTAAAATAACGATTTCAAGTACGAAAACGATATAACTTCCACTATTATCGTATCATATGATGAGGATGTTCTTTTTGTGTGGATGTTCGTTTCGTCTGGAGGGGTGGAGCCTGGTGGATTTTTTCAAGGTACATGGGAACGGGAACGACTTTATTGTCCTGGATAACCGGGAGGGACGCCTTTCCGATTCGGACCTGCGCTCCGCCGCCATGGCGCTCTGCCGCAGGCGCGCCTCCGTGGGCGCCGACGGCCTGATGGCCGTCGAGCGTGCCGGGGAGGCCGAGGGCGTCGATTTTCGGATGCGGATCTTCAACGCGGACGGCAGCGAGGCCGCAATGTGCGGGAACGGGGCCCGGGCCCTCGCACGCTACGCGTACGAGCAGGGAATAGCCGCCTCCCCAATGCGTTTCGCCACGGGAGCGGGGATGGTCGAGGCCACGGTCGAGCCGCCGTTCGTCGAGCTGGATATGGGGAACATCGACCTCGCCAGGGGGACCTTTGGGTGGAGCCTCCGTGCCGGGGGCGTCACGTTCCCGTTCGTCTTCCTCACCGTCGGCGTGCCCCACTGCGTTCTGCTCACGGACGAGGACTATTCGCGGGACGCCATGCGGGAGATGGGGCGGGAGGTGCGCTGGAATACGGAGCTCTTCCCCGAAGGGGCCAACGTCAATTTTGCCCGCCGCACGTCCCCGGATGAGATGAGTGCGGTCACCTACGAACGGGGCGTCGAGGACCTGACGGACTCCTGCGGGACGGGGTGCGTCGCCGTTGCCATTGCTGCGGCCGAGGTCTGGGGGATAGGGTCTCCCATACGCGTGACCAACCCCGGGGGCGTCAATACGGTTCGCCTGGATTTCGCCTCGGGGAACGGTTCCGTCCATGCCTGGCTCAAGGGCAGGACGGCTCTGGTGGCGTCCGGGGTGTTGCTCGAGGAGGCCTGGGCTTGAGCCGGCGCGGATGGGTGGCCATGGCGGCTGTCCTGGTCCTGCTGCTCTGTGCGGTTCTGGCCCTTTGTTTTGCCGGGCCGATGGCCGAGCTCCTGAGAAGGATAACGGCGTGGCTGGTGGAGACGGTCGGACGCATGGGATATCCGGGGGTCGTCGCCCTGATGTTCCTGGAGTCGTCCTTCTTCCCCTTTCCCAGCGAGGTGGTCCTGCCGCCGGCGGGTTACTTGGCGTGGAAGGGCGAGATGTCCCTCCTCCCGGCGATCGCCTCGGGCATCGCCGGGAGCATCCTGGGGGCCCTCTTCAATTATTGGGTGGCGGTTCGGTTTGGACGGCCCTTCCTCCTGAGGTATGGGAAGTACTTTTTCGTGTCCGCGGAGTCCATGGAGAAGGCGGAGGTCTTCTTCGCCCGGCACGGGCACGTGAGCACCCTCGTGGGGCGCCTGCTGCCGGTCATCCGTCAGTACATCTCGCTGCCCGCGGGGGTGACGAGGATGAACCTGACGCTGTTCACCGTCTTCACGGCCCTTGGGGCCGGACTGTGGGTGGTGGTCCTGACGCTCGCCGGTTATCTGCTGGGCGAGCATCAGGATCGGCTTGCCCGCTACCTGCACGTCCTGCCCTTGGTCTGCGCAGGGGCGGCGCTCCTTCTTGCCCTTCTCTATGTCCTTTGGCTGCGCTTCCGCGTCAAGGGGCGTCCGGTGGAGCCGGAGGGACGGAGGGGATCGGAGAGGATGGGATCGGAAGGGAGATGAGCGCCCGGGCCCCGCGCTTCTGATCGGTCCTGCCGGCGATCAAAAGGGAGCCTCCGTGCAGGGCGACCATGCGGCGGGTGAAGGCGAGGCCCAGCCCCGTCGAGCCCCATCCGGATCTGTGTGCGTGCGTCCGTTCCGCGTCGTACCCGGGGCCGTTGTCGAGGACCTCGATCTCCAGGCGCCCCGCGTTGCGGCGGACGCGCAGCTCGACCCCACGGTTTCCCACGGTCTCGTTGGCCCTCCACGCGTTGTCCAGTACGTTGAACACGGCGCGGAGGAGGCGCATCCTGTTGGCCGGGATCGAGACCTCTTCGGCCTCCGGCTCGAGCGTCAGGGTGACGTCCTTTCCCCACGGGAAAGGACGGATCTGACGATCGATCGTGTCGCAGAGCTCGGAGACCTTGAGCGCGTGTTTTTCGTCCTCCGAGAGGAGCTCGCGGACCATGTTCTCCATGAATTCCGCGGCTCTGAGGATGAGGGCGCCCTTCTCCGCGGAATCCCCTTTCTGGAGCAGCAGCGCGGTCCCCTTGATGGCTGCAATGGGATTTTTGAGGTCGTGGGCCAGGTGGTTGACGTCGACCATGGAGATCGTCCTGAGTCCCTCGTCCTCCGGGGTGCTCTTGAAATCCGACTTTGCCCAGGTCTGGCGCAGCAGGTTGACCCGGATGGCGTAGCGGGCGATGAGCCAGGTGGAGGATACGGCCCCCGCCAGGAAGCTGAAGAACAAGGCGGTTCCCGCCAGGCCCAGGGTGGCCGTGTTCTGAGCGGAGAGGGCGTCGGAGAAGCCGGAGAGCAGTTCCAGACTCTGAAAGGAGAGGGTCCAGAGCAACAGCGCCGCGAATCGGTCCAGGCTGTCCTCGACCCGGAGCGTCAGAAGCTGGAACAGGACCATCAGGAGGAACACGATGGCGGCGTTGATCGGGAACGGTGGACGGAGTCGGGGGGACAGCAGCGGCAGGAGGTAGAAACTTGCCGCGAGTCCGAGAGCGGGGAGTATGATGGCGAGCAGGTCCTCGTTTCGTGGAAAGCGTTGGGCCGCCCCCCGGCCGGCGAGGTTCCAGCCCGAGAAGAGCAGCAGGTTTTGTGCTCCGTGGAACAGCATTCGGACGATGGATACCAGGAGAAAGGCCGTTTCGTCCCACTGCCCCGCGGAGCGGAAGAAACCGGCCGAGAGGATGTCCCTGTAGTAAAACGAGGCCAGAGCGGCCGTCAGGATGCAGAGTCCCGCGAGCAGCTGATTCAATCCGCTTCCCCGGAGGGGGAATACCTTTTTTTCGTCGACGTTTTTCCCTGAGAAGAATTGGGGCATTGCGACCTCCCGGCGCCGAAACTAGCGTTTTTTGTCGTGATTGCGGAAACTGTTTCTTTATAAATTATAATAGGATACGCTGGTTTAGGAAACACTGATTTAATCCACGAAGCCTCCCTGTGGTACCCCAGCTTGCCGTTTTTGAAAAAGGAACTTGCCGGGGCCGCCGCTATCAGGATAGCGGCGTGGGGGCTTGGGGGCGAAGCCCCCATGTTAAAAATTGAGGGAAGCGCTGGAAATTTTTGCCTATATGATGTTTTGCATATTTATTCCTGAATAAAATATGTATTTTCGTTTTAATCAGCGCTTCCCTGTATTGAGGGGATAGGGGCAAAATGAGGGAGCACGAAGGCAACAGGGAGGGGATGGGGGGCGACGACGCCCTCTCCCTCCCCTACGAGGAGTGGCGGGGGCGGATGGCGGAATGGGGGGAACCGGGGTTCCGAGCCGACCAGATCTGTGGCTGGATCTATGGCCGGAAGGTCTTCAACTATCATGAGATGAGCAACCTTTCGAAGTCCCTGCGGGAGCGTCTGAGCGGTTCCCTTCTCATGCCTCTGCCCGTACTGATCCGGGAGCAGGCGTCCCGGGACGGGACCCGGAAGTACCTGTGGCAGATGACGGACGGAGAGCGGGTGGAGTCCGTCCTGCTGAATCATGGAGGCCACACGACGGCCTGCATCTCGAGCCAGGTGGGCTGTCCGCTCGCCTGCACGTTCTGCGCCACGGGCTCCCTGGGCTTTACCCGGAACCTGACGCCGGGCGAGATCCTGGGGCAGTTCCTCATGATGGAGCGGCGTCGTCTGGACGCCGGCGCCGAGCAGGGGATCAACAACATCGTCTTCATGGGGATGGGCGAGCCCCTGCTGAACGCCGACAGCGTCTTCGGGAGCATCCGCATGCTGAACCATCCCAAGATGCGAGGGCTGGGGGCGCGGCACATCACGATATCGACCTCGGGCGTCGCCCAGGGTATCGTCGACCTGGCGGACTTCGAGATCCCCATAAGGCTCTCCGTGTCCCTGCACGCCCCGAACGACGCGCTGCGCTCGCGCCTGATGCCGATCAACCGGAGCTACTCCTTGTCGAGGCTTGTCGAGGCTCTTCACATCTATAGAAGGAGGACGGGGGAGAGGGTGACGATAGAGTACGCTCTGATCGATGGGGTCAACGACGACCCGCAGCTCGCCTACGAGATGGCGGCGCTGCTCGACGGCCTGGAGCCCTACGTCAACCTGATCCCGTTCAACCCCATCCCGATGAAGCCGGAGCTGCATCGATCCCCTGAGCCGAGGGTCAAGGCGTTCTGCGCGGCCCTGTCCGAACTGAGGATCGAGTTCGAGGTGCGGCGGGAACGCGGGGCGGACATCATGGCGGCCTGCGGGCAGCTTGCGGGAAGCCTGCCCGGCCCGGCGAAGTGAGGGGTATGGGAGGGAATTCCTATAGGATGGAACTTTCGATTAGGACGAAACTTCCGGAAGAATTTGGGGGCTTTCTTGACATCTGCCTTTTCGTTTTGTTATGATATCGTGCGTGTCTCGAACACAGGAGGTATTCTTGTGCCTTTAAGCGAACTTGCGGCGGCGGAGCGGGTTGTCGGGGAGAAAGAAGTGCGGCGGGCCCTCGCTAAGGGGTTGCTGCGCAAGGTTTTTGTCGCCCTAGACGCGGAGTCCGGGAGGGGGGAGTCCCTTCTGGCGGATGCCGGGGCCGCCGGGGTCGAGGTGGAACAAGTCGAGTCCCGGCTGATTTTGGGCCGGGCCTGTGCCATAGACAGATCAGCCGCTGCGGCGGGGTTGCTGAAGCGCTGACCTATAGATGTTTTTGCGATTCATATCGAGGAGGAGATTCTGTGCCAACCATCAACCAGCTTGTGCGTTTCGGCCGCGAGGAGAAGCGAACCAAGAGCGACTCCCCGGCCCTGCAGGGGAACCCTGCCCGCAGGGGGGTCTGCACCCGAGTTTATACGGTGACCCCCAAGAAGCCGAACTCGGCCCTTCGTAAGGTCGCCCGCGTGCGCCTGACCAACGGCATCGAGGTTACGACCTACATCCCGGGCATCGGCCATAACCTGCAGGAGCACTCCGTGGTGCTCGTCCGCGGGGGGCGCGTCAAGGACCTTCCCGGCGTTCGGTATCATATCGTCCGCGGCACGCTCGACTGCGGCGGAGTCGAAAACCGGAAGCGCAGCCGCTCCAAGTACGGTGCGCGTAAGCCGAAGGCCAGTTAGCCAGGGAGGGGAACGTTATGCCTCGTAAGGGTCATGTGAGGAAGCGGGAGACCGTTCCGGATACCCGGTTCGGAAACCCGGCGGTCGCCAAGTTCATCAGCAGCCTGATGAAGGGCGGAAAGAAGAGCGTCGCCGAGAGGATTCTGTACACGGCGCTGGACAACGCGGCGGAGAAGCTCGGGACGGAGCCGTTCGAGGTCTTCGAGAAGGCGATGAGCAACGTGGCGCCCCAGATCGAGGTGCGTCCGCGCCGGGTGGGCGGGGCCACCTATCAGGTCCCCGTCGAGGTTCCCCCGGAGAGGGGGCAGCTGCTCTCCATTCGTTGGATCATCTCCTATGCCCGCTCCAAGAAGGGGATGCCGATGGCAGAGCGTCTGATGCGCGAGCTGATGGATGCCTACAAGAACGAGGGCAGCTCCATCAAGAAGCGTGAGGACACGCACAGGATGGCGGAGGCCAATCGCGCGTTCGCTCACTATCGCTGGTAATCCGCCTCCTGCGGAGGCGTCTATTTTTGCGGCTGAGTTCCGAATGTCGGGGTATCGTCGGAGTCCGGAGAGCTGGATTCCGGATCCGGCCTGGGCGTTCGGGGTGCCGTGTTTGGGTAGGTGCATTTTTTGGACATTTCAAAGCTCAGAAACATAGGAATAGCGGCCCACATCGACGCTGGGAAGACGACGACCAGCGAGCGTATCCTGTACTATACGGGGCGCAGCTACAAGATCGGCGAGGTCCACGAGGGCGCTGCCACCATGGACTGGATGGAGCAGGAGCGCGAGCGCGGCATCACGATCACCTCCGCGGCCACGACCTGTGTCTGGAAGGATCACACCATCAATCTTATTGATACGCCCGGTCACGTGGACTTTACGGTCGAGGTGGAACGTTCCATGCGAGTGCTCGACGGGGCGGTCTCCGTCTTTTGTGCCGTGGGCGGAGTGGAGCCCCAGTCCGAGACGGTCTGGCGGCAGGCGGACAAGTATCATGTCCCGCGCGTGGCGTTCGTCAACAAGATGGACCGTATCGGCGCGGACTTCGACGCGGTGGTCTCGGCGCTCCGCGAGCGTCTCGGGGCCTGTGCCATCCCCATTCAGATGCCGATCGGGGCCGAGGACGATTTCTCCGGGGTCGTGGACCTGATCGAGCAGAAGGCCGTGATGTTCAGCGGCGAGCTGGGGCAGCCGCCCAGCGTGACGACGATCCCCGCGGAGCTGGCCATGCCCGCCAAGGCGGGGCGGGACGCCATCATCGAGGCGCTCTCCGACTTTAGCGACGACATGATGACCCTCTACCTCGAGGGGCAGGAGGTCGGTTCCGAGCTGATCCGGAAGGTGCTGCGCGAGGCGACGATCGCCCTCAAGGCCGTGCCGGTGCTCTGCGGGTCGGCCTTCAAGAACAAGGGCGTGGAGCTGGTGCTGGACGCGGTGGTCAACTATCTGCCCAGCCCCATCGACCTGCCGCCCATCCATGGGACGGAGCCCGGCAATCCCGAGAAGGTCCTGGAGCGCCACAGCGACCCCAAGGAGCCCTTTGCCGCCCTGGCCTTCAAGGTGGCGGTGGATCCCTTCCTTGGCAAGCTGATCTTCCTGCGCGTCTACTCCGGCAGGCTGGAGAAGGGGAGCGCTATTTACAACGCGACCTCGGGCCAGAGGGAGCGCATCGGCCGCATCATGCGGATGCACTCCAACAAGCGCGAGGACATCGATGTGATGGAGGCGGGCATGATCGTCGCCGTCCCTAGCCTGAAGGGCACCAAGACGGGTGACACGCTCTGCGACGAGGCTCACCCGATCGTCCTGGAGAGCCTCGTCTTCCCCGAGCCGGTCATCTCACTTGCCGTGGAGCCCGCGACCCAGGGGGACAAGATCAAGCTCAGCAAGGGGCTGGTGGCGCTGGCCGACGAGGACCCGACCTTCCGCGTCCGCACGGACGAGGAGAGCGGACAGACGATCATCTCCGGCATGGGCGAGCTGCACCTCGAGATCATCGTGGACCGGCTGAAGCGGGAGTTCGGGGTCGACGTCAAGGTCGGCCGTCCCCAGGTCTCCTACAGGGAGGCCATCCAGCGTTCGTCCTCGGCCGAGGGCAAGTACATCCGCCAGTCCGGCGGCCGCGGCCAGTACGGCCACGTGGTGTTCGAGATGGAGCCCCTGCCCGACGGCAAGGGCTACGAGTTCGAGGACCGCATCGTGGGGGGCGTCGTTCCGAAGGAGTACGTCGCCGCCGTGCAGAAGGGCCTGGAGGAGGCCATTCAGAGCGGCGTCCTGGGCGGGTATCCGGTGATCGGCATCAAGATCGCCCTGGTCGACGGCAGCTATCACGACGTGGACAGCTCGGAGATGGCGTTCAAGATCGCGGCCTCCATGGGGTTCAAAGAGGCAATGAAGAAGGCGGCCCCGGTCCTCATGGAGCCGATCATGTCCGTCGAGGTCGTAACCCCGGAGGACTATGTCGGGGACGTCATCGGCGACCTCTCCTCCCGGAGGGGGCGCATCGAGGGGATGGACATGAGGGCCAACGCGCGTATAATAAGGGCTTACGTGCCTCTTGTAGGGATGTTCGGATACGCGACGGACCTCAGGAGCAAGACCTCGGGCCGGGCCAACTATACTATGCAGTTCGACCACTACGAGCCCACGCCCGCGGACGTTGCGGAAAAGGTGCTCCAGGGTAAGGCCGAATAAGTTTTTTACATACATTACATTTTTTCAGAGGAGGCAATTCGGAGATGGCGAAGGAGAAGTTCGAGCGGAACAAGACGCACCTGA
>NZ_CAUUWA010000084.1 GCF_963548695.1 uncultured Fretibacterium sp. | reverse complement strand
CCTCGACGAGGTCCTGGAGCCCAACGTCCCGGCGCGTGACGCGCGCGTACTTCCGCGGAAGAAAGTCCTTGGCGACCTGGGGGAACATAATCCAGGTCAAGGCGTCCTCCGGCTGGAGCGACCAGGCCTCCGCGGCCCTGCGGGCCGCCTCCATCTCGGGTGGTATCCTCTCGCCGGGCCGGCAGGTGATGGGCTCCTCGTCCCCTATCGCCAGCTTTTGGACCTCGGGGTCCAGGGGAGCGGGCGCCGTCCCGTAGTAGCCCAGGAAGTACTGCTTGACCTCCTTGGGAATGACCTTCCAGCGCTGGCCCGTCAGGACGTTCAGCGTCGCCTGCGTCCCGACGATCTGGCTTGTCGGGGTCACCAGGGGCGGGTAGCCCATGGCCTTTCGCACCACGGGGATCTCGTTCATCACGTCCTCCAGCTTGTCCAGGGCATTCTGCTCCCTGAGCTGGTTCACGAGGTTCGAGTACATGCCGCCCGGGACCTGATAGCGCAGGATGTTGATGTTGACCCCGCCGATATCCGGGAGCAGTTTCCTGTATTTCTCGCGGAGCGTCTTGAAGTACTCCTCGACGGGGATCAGCTTGTCCAGGCCGATTCCCGTGTCCAGGTCCCCGCCCGCCAGGGCCGCGACCAGCGACTCCGTGGGAGGCTGGCTGGTACCCATGGAGAAGGGGGAGATCGCCGTGTCGACGATGTCCGCCCCCGCCCTGAGCCCCGCGTAGTAGGTCATGGAGGCCAATCCGCTGGTATAGTGGCTGTGAAGCTGTATCGGCAGGTCCGTCCGAGCGCGTATCGCACGGACGAGCCGGGCGCAGTCCACCGGGCTCAGCAGGCCCGCCATGTCCTTGATGGCTATGGAGTCCGCACCCATGCCCGCCATCTTCAGGGCCATCTCGGCGAAGGCGTCCAGGGGATGGACGGGGGAGATCGTGTAGGAGATGCACAGCTGAAGGTGCGCCCCCTCCTTCTTCACCTGGTCGGCCGCGACCTCCATGTTGCGCAGATCGTTCAGGGCGTCGAAGACGCGGATGATATCGATGCCGCCCCCCACCGCGCGCTTCACGAACTCCCTCACCGCGTCGTCCGCATAGTGCCGGTAGCCCACGAGGTTCTGCCCCCGCAGCAGCATCTGGAGCTTGGTGTTTTTGATCCGGGAACGGATGACGCGCAGCCGCTCCCAGGGGTCCTCGTCCAGAAAACGCATGCAGCTGTCGAACGTCGCCCCGCCCCACATCTCGAGGGCCCAATACCCCACCGCGTCCATCCTCTCAAGGACGGGGATCATGTCCCTGGTGCTCATCCTCGTGGCGATAAGGGACTGGTGCGCGTCCCGAAGCGCCGTCTCCATGATGCGCGCCCTCCGGCACGCCTTCTCCTCCGGCGCCCCCTCGGTCCTGTTCTCCGTCATCTCCGTCCTCCGTCATCGTAAATCTTTTCCACGCCGAGGCTCGCCTTGGCCCGTTCCCACAGGGCGTCGAGCTCCTCCGGGGAACAGTCCTCCAGGCGGACGCCGCGCTCCGCGGCCTGCTTCTCGACCCGGCGGAAGCGCCCGGCGAACTTGGCGCAGGCCCGGGAGAGCGCCGCGTCGGGGTTCACCCCCAGGTGACGCGCCAGGTTGACGGCCATGAACAGCAGGTCCCCCAGCTCGTCCTCCACGGCCGCGGCATCCCCGTGCCCCACGGCCTCCCGCAGCTCGGCGGCCTCCTCGTCCAGCTTCGCGAAGAGCGGGGCGGCGTCGCCCCTGGGCCAGTCGAACCCGACGTGCGCCGCCTTGCCCTGCATCCGGTGGGCCTTGAGGAGCGGAGGCAGCCCGGCGGGCACCCCGGCCAGGACCGACAGGTCCTCCTTCCGGGCACGGCGCTCCTCCAGCTTGATGCTCTCCCAATTCCTCAGGACCGCATCGCTGTCCCCGGCCTCGACGTCCCCGAACACGTGAGGATGGCGCCGGATCAGCTTGTCGCAGATCGTGCGCACGACGTCCCGTATGTCGAAGTCCCCGTGCTCCCGGGCCAGCGAGGCCACGAAGACGACCTGCAGCAGGAGGTCCCCGGACTCCTCCCGGACCTTGTCCATGTCCCGCTCCGTGATGGCCTCCGCGAGCTCGTAGGCCTCCTCCGTAATGCAGGTGCGCAGGTCCTCCAGCGTCTGCTTCCGGTCCCACGGACAGCCTCCCGGGGCCCTCAGCCGTTCGATCAGGCCGACGATCTCGTCGAAATAATGCCCTTTATCCCTGCGGTCGCCGCAATCATCACGACCATCACAATCCATGCGGCCCGTCCCGACCCTCGTGTTCTCGTCGCTGGAAATCACAGTCACACCTCCGACGGTCTCTGATACTCAGCCATAAATGATAACACAGCACGAGAGGGCGGGCCCCGCCGGGAACCCGCCCTCTCGATTCGGAAGACTCTCTTGCCGCTTCCCTTCAGCGCTTCCTTAGAAAAATTATTTCTTCGCGGCGGCGTCGAGCTGAGCCGTAACGCTGTTGAGCCAGCTGGCCTGCTGCATCAGCTTGGACAGGTTGCGCTCGGCCTCGGAGAACCGTTTGAAGAGCGTCTCCTTCTTCTTCTGAAGGCGCTGCTCGAACGTTTTCAGGTACTTGTTTATCGACTTGATCTCCGTGTCGATGCCGTCGATAGCCCGCACCACGGCGCCCTTGGCGGCCCCCTTGCCGCTGCCGCCGCTCGCCGCGGAGGAGCGGAGCATCCCGTCCGCGAACGTCTGCATATCCTTTGCGAAGGCCAGCATCACGTCCGTGGCCTCCTCCGCATTCTTCGTCATCGCCTTCATGTAGTCCTTCGAGCTGAACTCGAGCTCGCCGCTCTTACCGTGGTCTCTGGAGGTTGTCTTGAACCCCATCTGATAGAGGCCCGTATAGGTGTAGTTCATGCCAAGGGCCTTAAGGACGGGGGCGCCCGAAACCTGAACCGGACGCTCCGTGCCCGCGTCGATCACCAGTTTGCCGTCCGAGACCGAGGCCTTGGCAAAGGGGGTGGGGTACTTCCGCCCGTCGGGATCGTAGTGCAGGGCGCTGGCCTCCCCCTTCTCGGAGGTGTCGTTGATCCTGGCCGCGATGGACTCGAGCGTGTCCTCCGGCCTGACCGTGATCTCGGCGGTGCGGGCCCCCACCGTAATGCGCAGCGTGCTCTGGCCCTTCAGGCCGTTCTGCTCCATCGTCCCGTAGATGGGGTCCCGGCTCTTGCGCTGCTTGAACGTGTGGGAGAAGGTCTGGGTGACGGAACGGCGCATCCTGCCCTTGGCCTCGCGCAGGAGGGAGTTGCCGAAGAGCAGGCCCCACTTCATACGGAAGTCGTTGGCGGGCAGGGTGGCCTTCTTCGTCTCGTCCACGGCCTTCTCCGAGGACTTGACGTTGATCCACTTCATCACATCGTTATAGGCCTCGGTGAAGGCCTGGATGGCCTTGACGGAGGCCTCCAGGTCGTGGGAGATATCCATGGAGACGTGCCCCCGCCCCTTGAGCTCCATCGTCACCCCCTTGAGCAGCTCGTTCTTGTACTCCGGACCGATCTTGTTGGACGACCGCGTCACCTTCTCGCCGTTCAAGATCATCTCCGCGTCCTCGGCGGCCGTGTAGTGCGCCTCGTCCTTCCGGTCCAGCCCCAGCGCGCTCAGGATCCCCGTCCCGTCGTCCGACAGGGTGAAGGTGTTCTTCTCGTGCTTGTACTCCACCGTGTACTCGTCGCCAGACCTGGGAGTGATCGGCTTACCGTCCTTCATGCGGGGAACGGGCGGCGTCGAGGGCTGAGTCCAGGTCAAAGTGAACTTACCGCCAGTATTGGCGGACGGCGCAAAGGTCCCCCCCCCGAAGGTCGTCGGGGGATCCTGATAGACGTAGGTGGCCGTTGGGTCAATCGTTCCCGTCGCCGTGGTGAAGCCCCACTCTTTCATGGTGAGCTTATCTTCGTTTGCCCGCGTTACGCTGAAGGTCTGCGTCGTCCCGTCGGCCTTCGTCAGCTCCAAGTCGTAGGTCGTGCCCGGTCCGGGGGCGTTCCAGCCCGCCTCGGGCCGCCAGCGCACCACGGCTTTGGCCGGGCTGCCGCCGTCGCTCACGACGTCGAAGTCCTCGCCCTGCACGTAGGTCCTGCCGCCCTGTTTGATGACGGACTTTCCCTTGGCGAAGTCCTCATAGGTCGTCGTACCCATGGCGATCTTGTCCTCAACGCCGCGTTTGACGTTGAGCGTGAACTCCTCATTTGCAGCGGGCTTATACGTGACCTTATAGGCAACGCCCTCGTCGGGGCGATTCGTCCCCAGCCACTTCACGGATTTCCCCTCGATCTTGAAGTCCGTGCCGTACTGATATGAGACGCCGTTCTTGTCCTCGATGGAGATGTTCGTCGTCGACAGCGTCGCCTGGGGCGTAAAGGGCAGCGCATCCTTATCCACATTGCCCTTGCCGCGCACGATGTCGCTTGGGCCATAGGTCGCTCCGCCCGTCGTATAGACATCCCCGGACTTCGCCTTGTACTTCACCTGATACGTCGCCCCGGCAGGGGCCGTCTGCGGCTCGTAGTCGCGCCAGCGGATCTGGTTCCCGGCCGTGATGTCGAAGTCCACGCCCCGCTTCCAAGTCTTCTTGCCATCCTTGCTCTTGACGACCAGATCCTTCAGAGCTCTGGGGTCGATATACATATCCCCCAAAAGGTCGTATGCCTTGCTGGAGCGGGTCATCGAGACCTTCCGAGTGTCCTCGCCCAGGCCGGTGGCGTCGCTCTTCAGAATCAGCTTTTTGTCCACGACGGAAGCGGTCACGCCGAACGGCGGCCTCTGCGTCTTGAGAGTCGTGTTGATGCGCTTGGCCAAGGACTCCAGCGTGTCTTCGGAATGGACCTCGATGCGCAGCCTCCGGCCGCCGATGCTGATCCAGAAGTAGGTCTCCGAGGCCCCGCTCAGGACGCCCGTGAAGGCACCGGAGAGCTTGTCCGAAAAGGCATTGGAACGCTGGACCTGACTTTTGGCCAGCTTCAGGACCTCGAGGTCGTGGACGTTGACCTCCGCGTCCGCGTTGACGGTGGCCGTCAGCACGCCCTTGTAGGAGCCGCTCTTGTCGATCCGCTCTATCTCAATCCCCTTCGCCTTATAGGTTGAAGAAAGCTTGAGCGGCGACAGCGCGCTGTTCAGCTTTTGAAGCGCGATCTTGAACTCCTCGAAATACTCCTTCTTCCGGCCGAGCGTATCCCGCTTCTCCACCATCACGAGCGCGGGCTTCTTCGCCTTGTTCAGGATCTTCGTTATCATCTCGTCCCAGTTGATCCCGGACGCAATACCCGATACGGACATGTCCGCCATACAAAACCCTCCTGTTCTTCGGCACGGACAAAATGCATCGGACTCCGCCGATGCGTGTTTATTATAGCCCACATTGAGTATCGGCGCCGGACGGCTCGAACATGAGCGATTCGGAGTATGCTAAAATAGGAACCTAAAACTTTGAAATATTGATGTCCTCACAACGATTACGCGTTTTTTGCCCTCCCCATCCCTTCCCTGGGATGGGGAGGCGTTTGGGCGCGCCGGATTTTCCGAGGCGCCGAGTTGGGAACTCGGAACAGGGGGGTCATGATGAAGGTATCGATTGACGGACAGGAGCGCCGCGAGATCCCGTCCACGGCGTCGCCTCTCGAGATTCTGGAGGCCGTCAGGGCGGAAGCCGCCCGCTCCGGGCTCGTCCTCACGGGACTTCAAGTCGACGGCGTGGAGATGGACGAGCGGGCCTTTCTTGCCCTGTCGGGGGGGATGTCGGCGCACTTCTCGCTCACCCCGGTCCGGCTCCTGGTCCGGGAGACGCTCGCCGAGGCCCTGAGCTACATCTCGCGGCTGAAGAAGGGCATTGGGGAGATCGCCGGCCACTTCGAGGAGGGCGGTACCTCGGCTGCGCAGAACGGTCTGTCCGAGGCGATGGAGGGGCTGGACTGGACGCTGGACGTCTACGAGCGCTGCAGTACTCTGACGGCCGGGGCCTCCGCAGACCCGGAGAAACAGGCGTTCCGGGGCGGGCTCCTGGACATCCTGAACCGCCTCATCGGCCTGATGGACGGGAAACGATACCCTCAAATGGCCCTGGTCCTGCGTCAGGAACTGCTTCCAAGCATCGATGAACTCGCGCTGATGCTGGGCAGGCTCTCCGCCCCTCAATCCCGGTAACGGCCGCGGACATAAGGACTCAGAACCGTGCGCCGTACCTCCGGGCCCTTCCGCGTCGTCCCGATTCATGATTCTCCCGTTTGGAGCATGCCGTTTCCGTTGCATTGATGTTGTCTCTTTTGACACTGTCTCATCCGATCCTGTCTCGTTCGATGGAGGAATTTCAATTTGTCCCTGCGTAAAGGTTTGATACTCTTTATCCTGCTGGCCTTCGGGGCCAATGCGATCATCATAGCCAAAAGCGTCGATCACGAAACCGTCCGTTCCCTGCTCTCGTCGAACAAGCTCCTGCTGCTGGGGGCCCTGGGGATGGTCCTCCTCTCCTGGATGTGCGACGCGGGACGTTTCTGTGCACTCTCCCACGCGGCGCAGGAAAGGGTGCCGTTCTCCATGGGAATCGTCCTCACCTGGCTGAACTACTTCGGCAGCGCGGTCACCCCCATGCAGAGCGGGGGCGGCCCCTTCCAGGTCTACGTCCTTTATAAGAAAGGCGTCCCCATCGGCAAGGGCATCGCCATCACCTTGCTCCGTACCATGCTGACCGTCCTGATCCTGAGCCTGGTCGTCCCAACGGCCCTGTTTCTCGAGCCCTCCATCCTGGAGGCAAGTCCCTTCCTGAAGGGGCTCGTCTTCTACGTCTTCGCCGTCATCGGCTGTACGTGGGTATTCATCCTCTTCACCGTTCTTCGTCCGGACGCACTCAAGCGGCTGGGAAAGATCGCCGTCCTCTGGATGAAGCGGCTGAACCTGGTGAAGTCCAACCGCCGCGTGATCGGCTGCTTCCAGTGGCTCGACCGGGAGGTGGACAACTACATCATGAACTTCCGCCTGGCGTTCCGCTCCGGGAAGGGATGGATGCTGCTCGCCACGGCGCTCTCCGTCCTCCATCTGCTCCTGATCTTCAGCGTGCTTCCCATCCTGATGAGCGCCGTCGGGCTCCCCTATCGCTACATTCAGACCCTGGCGACTCAGGCGGTCTTCATGTTCGTGCTCTACTTCATCCCCACCCCTGGGGCCAGCGGCTTTGCCGAGAGCGGCGGCGCCCTGCTCTTCGGGACCCTGATGCCCTGGAACATGGCGGGGGTCATGGCCATCATCTGGCGCTTCTTCACGGAGTACCTCTCCATCTTTATGGGGGTCGTCGTCGTGATTCGGATGTTGGGATGGGGCGTCTCCGAGGAGCTCCACCAGGGCGTCTCCCCCGAGGAGGAGGCCAGGGATGAGGCCAGGCGAAGCCCATCAAATGAAGGCATTTCGTCAAAAAATCTTTAAGCTTCGGGGCGGCGTCTGGACGGTCCTCTTCCTGACGATCCTGTTCCTGGCCCGGCCGACCCTGCGGTCCGTCCTCCTGGGGCTTCCCCTCGTCCTCCTGGGGCAGAGCTGGCGGTTCTGGGCCGTCGGCTGCATCGGACGCTACCGGGGGGAGGTCGTCGGCGCGGAACGGCTGGTTACCTGGGGGCCCTACGCCTTCATGCGTAACCCCCTCTACCTCGGCAACGGCTTGATCGGGCTGGGATGGGGACTGATGGCCGGGCCGTGGGCCGCCACCCTGTTCGCGGTCTCCTTTTTCGTCGTCTACGGCCTTCTCATCATCCCCTTCGAGGAGTCCTTCCTGTCCTCCAGGTTCGGGGAAGAGTACCGCGAGTACCGACGGAGGACAGGGGCCTTTCTGCCCTCCGCCTGGCCGTCCGGACGCATCGCGGGGCCCTTCTCCGCTGACATCCTCTGGACCAGCGAGCGCCACACGCTCCTCTCCACCGTCGTAGGGACCCTTCTGATCGCCGTAAAGGGATTTTTTCTGTAAGCCGTTTTCCATGACACGCGAGGACTGGGACACGGACACGTATTTTGAGGCAGGCCGCCGCACCCTGGCTGTGCTATACTGAACTCATCATGGAATGGAGCCCGCGCCATTGGAGGTGGAGCATGAATCCCGAGAAAAAGGACCCAAAAAAGGAATTGACCGTAAAGGATCTCCTGTCGGCCATCTCCGAGACGGAATACCCACAGTACATCCTGGAGGCGCTCTCCCGCGTCCAGCGGTGGATGCAGGACACCCTGAACGCCCCCGCGGATCAGGGGCTGGACCCCGTCACGGCGATGTTCGAGGACAATGGCGAGGTTGACATCGAAAGGCTCTTCGAGCGTCTGGAGAGCCTGGAGCAATACTTCGACCTCATTCCCAACACGCGCCGTCCCGAGGGGCGTCCCGATGTCGTCGTCGTCAGCATAAGCCCTCCGGACTACGAGAGCGGCGTGCGGACCGCCATCGACTACGCCGCGCTCTTCAACCGCAGCAACTGCAAGCGCGTGTGGGTCATCAGCGATACCTTCATCTTCGAGGACACGATGCGCTACGCCGCGCACGTGGACGCCCTGGCCAGCCAGGGCATCGTCCTGCGCTTCGTGCTCGTCACCCCCTGGGGGTGGGTCGAGAT
>NZ_CAUUWA010000083.1 GCF_963548695.1 uncultured Fretibacterium sp. | reverse complement strand
GGAGTCCATCACCCGCTCGGCCATCTGGGTGCGCTCGCTGAAGGTCTGCGCCGCCTTGAAGATGGAGTCGATGAGGGTCGTCTTGCCGTGGTCGATGTGCGCCACGATCGCGAGATTGCGTATTTTTTCCGAGTCAAAGGGCATGAATTTGCGTTGCCTCCTGTTGCCGTGTCATCTTGTCGTATCGCTTTGTCTGCGGTGTCGTAACTTATTTTTGCGTAATGCATTGTACAGGAAAGTTGCCGTCCGTGCACAAGGCCCTTTATTTTATAAGGAAGTTAGAGGTTTATCAGGTAATCCAGGCAGGTTCTGACCCCAAACCCGCTGGCCCCCCTGCCGTAGACGCCCCACTCCTTCTCCATGAAATCGACGCCCGCGATGTCCAGATGCGCCCAGGGGATGTCCTTATCGACGAAGTTCGAGAGGAAGATCGTCGCGAAGGTCGCCCCGCCGTAGCGTCCGCCGGAGTTGATCAGGTCCGCGAAGGGGGACTTCGTCGCCTCCTCGATCTTCTCGTCCTCCGCGGGCAGGCGCCAGAAGCGTTCGCCGCGGCGCCGCGCCGAGGCCAGCAGGGATTCGGCGAGGGCGTCGTCACGGGAGAAGAGCCCCGCGGTCCATTTGCCCAGCGCAACGACGCAGGCTCCCGTGAGGGTCGCCATGTCGATGATCGCGTCCGGCTTCATCTCGCTGGCCAGACAGAGCGCGTCGGCCAGGGCCAGACGCCCCTCCGCGTCGGTGTTGTCGATTTCGATCGTCTTACCGTTTCGGGCCCTGATGATGTCGTCCGGGCGATATGCCGTGCCCGACGGCATATTCTCCGCCGCCGCCACGATGCCGTGTACCTCGACCTCCGGAGCCAGCGCCGCGACGCCCTTCATGATGCCCAGGACGTTGCATCCCCCGGACTTGTCGCCCTTCATGGTCGTCATGTGCTCCGCAGGCTTGATGTCCAGGCCGCCGCTGTCGAAGGTGAGGCCCTTCCCGACGAAGACAATCTTCCTTCTCGCCTTTTTGGGGACGTAGGAGAGATGGATCAGGCGGGGAGGGGTCGCCGAACCGCGCCCCACCGCCAGCAATGCACCCATCCGCTCCTCCTCCAGGCGCTTTTCGTCCCATATCTCGCAGTTCAGCCCCGCCTCCACGGCGAGCTCCTCGGCCCGCCTCGCCAGGACGGGCGGATTGATGACGTTGCCGGGCTCGTTGGCCAGCTCGCGCGTCGCTATTTGAGCGGCGGCGAACTTCAGCCCCTCCGCGGATTCCCCGGCGGAGGGGTCCGTGACGGCGACCTCCCTGAGGCAGAATCCCTTATCGTCGTCCTCGTCCTTCTTCTTGTACTTGTCGAAGGCGTAGCCGCAGAGCCCCGCGGCCTCGGACAATAAGACGGAACAGGGGAGTCCGTCCTCCTCGAAGGACCCCGACCCGCCCTCACACAGATGGGAAAGGGCGACGAGCGCCGTCTCGTTGTGCTGGCGTCCCGCCGTGCGCAGCGCGTAGGCCAGCATGTCGCGGACGAGCGCGGAACCGCATTCTTTGCCCTTGCCCAACCCCGCGAGGTAGAGGTTCCGAATTCCCCTCCCAAAGAGGGGAACCCTCAGCAGGGACCCCTTCTTTCCCTTGAAGTCCTTGCGTTCCCCCAGCTCCTTGACGAGGATTCCGAAAGGCAGTGCCGATCCCTCCGTGCAATCCTCCTCGCGAAGCGGCAGCACCAGAGCGCCGCCCTTCCATTCCTCCACGGAGCCGCCATAGACTTTGATGTCGATCACCCTGAAAAACCTCCTTGAATTTTTTATCGTTCAGCGGAGGGCCGTAAAAGCTCCCTCCGCACATGTATGGGTATGGGTTAAATTTATGGCCCGTTCCGGCCGGGTTTATCGGCTCAGGCTCTCCAGGTTCTCCTTCAGCCTGGCGATCTGCGCTTCCCCCTCGGCGACGCGGGCCCGCTCCTTCTCGACGACCTCCTGCGGGGCCCGGGCGACAAAGTCGGGCTTGTCCAGGCGGGCGCGGCTCGAGGCCACCGTCTTCTCGATGGCGGCGACCTCCTGTCCCAGCCGGGCGACCTCCGCGGCCACGTCCAGCACGTCGCCTACGGGGAGGCTGACCTCCGCCGCTCCGACCACCGAGGAGAGTGACGCGGCGGGACGCGGGGCGGACATCGGCAGGATCGTGATCTCCCTGACGCGGCAGAGGCCGGAGACCTGCGGCAGGGCGTCCTGAAGCGTTCGCTTCATCTCGGCGTCGTCCACCCGGACCGTCGCATGATTCATCCATTGCTGAGGGGCGACGCGGGCCTCGGCCCTCAGGTTGCGCAGGACGCGCACCGTCTCCTGGACCGTGCGCATGGCCTCGGCCACGTCGAACCGGAACTCCTCGCGCGGCCTGGGCCAGGCCGCGCGCATGATGGAGGACTCGCCGCAGCCGTAACCAAAAGCTCCCCAGAGCTCCTCCGTCACGAAGGGGATGAAGGGGTGGAGCAGGGGAAGGGTCGTGTGGAAGACCTCCTCCAGGACGCCCTGTGCCGTCCTGCGCCGTGCCTCGCCCTCGTCCCCCTTCAGGGCGGGCTTGGACATCTCCAGGTACCAGTCGCAGACGTCGCCCCAGACGAAGTCATACAGGGCCCGGGCGGCCGAGCCGATGTCGTACTCGTCGATCATGCGCGTGATCCTCTCCGCCGTCTCCTGGGTCCGGGCCAGAATCCACCGGTCCTGAAGGCGAAGCTGGGCGGGGTCGATGGCCTGTCGGTCGTCGTCCAGGTTCATGAGGGCGAAACGGGCCGCGTTCCAGAGCTTGTTCATGAAGAGGCGGTAGGTCTCGATCTTTCCGGAGGAGAGCAGGATGTCGCGCCCCTGGGTGGAGAGGGCCGCGAGGGCCATGCGCAGCGCGTCGGCTCCGTACTTGTCGATCATGTCCAGTGGGTCGATGACGTTGCCCTTGGACTTGCTCATCTTCTGCCCATGCTCGTCGCGGATCAGGGAGTGGATGTAGACGTCCTTGAAGGGCACCTCGTCCATGAACTCGAGCCCCATCATGATCATCCGGGCCACCCAGAAGAAGATGATGTCGAACCCCGTGACCATCAGCGAGGTCGGGTAGAAATATTTGAGCTCCGGGGTATCGTCCGGCCAGCCCATCGTGGAGAAGGGCCAGAGTGCGCTGCTGAACCAGGTGTCCAGCACGTCCTCGTCCTGGACGATGTGCGTCCCCCCGCACCCTTCGCAGGCCGTCGGGTCCGTCTCGGCCACGGTGACGTGTCCGCAGTCGGAACAGGTCCATGCCGGGATGCGGTGCCCCCACCAGAGCTGGCGCGAGATGCACCAGTCCCGGATGTTCTCCATCCACTGGAAGTAGGTCTTCTCCCACTGTTCGGGGATCCACGCGATGCGTCCGTCCCTCACGGCCTGGACGCCCCGCTCGGCCAGGGGTTTGGCCCGGACGAACCACTGTTCGGACAGGTACGGCTCGACGGTCGTGCCGCACCGCTGGCAGTGCCCCACGGAGTGCGAGATCGCCTCGGTGCGAATCAGGAGCCCCTGCGCCTCGAGGTCCCGGGCCGCGGCCTTTCGGGCCTCCTCGATCGTCATTCCCCGGTACTTGCCGGCGTTCTCGTTCATGATGCCCTCGGAGTCGATGACCTGAAGCTGCGGCAGGTCGTGGCGCAGCCCCACCAGGAAGTCGTTGGGGTCGTGCGCGGGCGTGATCTTCACGCAGCCCGTCCCGAACTCGGGGTCCACCATGTTGTCCTCGATGATCGGGATATCCCGGTCCGTCAGGGGCACGCGCACCCGCTTGCCGATCAGGCCGCGGTACTGCTCCGCCCTCGGGTGGACGGCGATGGCCGTGTCCCCGATGATCGTCTCCGGGCGCGTCGTCGCCACGACGATCTCCCCCGACCCGTCGACGAACGGATAGCGGACGTAGTAGAAGTTCCCCTGCTTCTCGTCGTACTCCACCTCCAGGTCGGAGAGGGCCGTGTGGCAGCGCGAGCACCAGTTGATGATGTACTTGCCCCTGTAGATCAAGTCCTTCTTGTAGAGGCGCACGAATACGGAACGCACGGCGCGCGAGAGCCCCTCGTCGAAGGTGAAGCGCTCCCGCCTCCAATCGCAGGAGTTGCCCAGACGCTTCATCTGGGCGATGATGCGGTCGCCGTAAATTTTCTTCCACTCCCAGACCTTTTCGACAAACGCCTCACGCCCCAGGTCGTGGCGGCTCAGCCCCTTTGCGGCCAGGCTCTTCTCGACGACGTTCTGGGTGGCGATGCCCGCGTGGTCCGTTCCCGGAAGCCAGAGGACGCTGAATCCCTGCATCCGCCTGACGCGGCAGAGGATATCCTGGAACGTGTTGTTGAAGGCATGCCCCATGTGAAGGGACCCCGTGACGTTGGGAGGGGGGATGACGATCGAGAACGCCGGGCGCGAGGGATCGACCTCCGCGTCGAACAGTCCCCTCTGCATCCAGGCCGCGTACCACTTCTCCTCCATCGCGTCGGGCGAATAGCCCTTGGGAAGCTCCCTGTTCCTGTTCATAATCAGACACCCCGTCCCTGCAAAGTTCGATAGGCCATGCCTATATCCAAAAGAGTCACTTAAATCAAATCATTTTAGCACAGAACGGCCGCGAAACAGGGAAAAGTCCGGCAGGGAGGCCCGTTCTTTTTTCCGGTATGCTAGAATGAAGAACGCTTGAATCGGGGGCTCGAGTCCGAAATACGACGAAATCCGAGTTCGATTCGCGGCCGTCCGGGCCTGCTCATTTTCAAGTGGCCACGGTCTTGCCCACGGGCGGACGAAAGTGCGGGTGGATTCGGAAAAGGGGTTTTCCTCCGCCGATCGACGGCGGGAATATCTGGGAGGGACAGCGCAGTCATGGAAGTGTATGTCACGGCGTTACGCGACCTGGTGAACAACTCGGGATTTTCCGTGTTGTTCTCGTCCATGGGGACCGGCAACGTGGTTATGTTGATCGTCGCCTTGGTCCTCCTTTACCTGGCCATCGGCAGGGGGTTCGAGCCTCTGCTGCTGGTACCCATCGCTTTCGGATGTCTTCTGGTCAACCTGCCCCTCTCCGGGATCATGTCCGATGCCGAGGGGGCCGTAGGCTTCCTGCGCTACGTCTACTTCGGCGCTCAGCACGAGATCTATCCCATCATCATCTTCCTGGGGATAGGGGCGCTGACGGACTTCGGGCCGCTCCTCGCCAATCCCGTGACCTTCCTCCTCGGCGCCGCCGCCCAGTTCGGGGTCTTCGTCGCCTTCATCGGCGCCAACTGGGTAGGGCCCATTGCAGCTCAATTTGGCCTGGACATCGGCTTCAACATCAAGCAGGCGGCCAGCATTGCGATCATCGGCGGGGCCGACGGCCCCACGAGCATCTATCTGACGATGAAGCTGGGGCAGCAGGCGATTCTTGGGGCCATCGCCGTGGCCGCTTACAGCTACATGTCCCTGGTGCCCCTCATCCAGCCTCCTATTATCAAGCTGCTGACCACGAAGAAGGACAGGGCCATCCGCATGGGGCAGCTCCGTCCCGTCAGCAGGCGTGAGAAGATCCTCTTCCCGATCATCTGCACCATCGTGACGGGGCTGATCCTTCCGGCCTCCGTCCCCCTGGTGGGCATGCTGATGTTCGGCAACCTGCTGCGGGAGTGCGGGGCGACCGACCGCCTGAGCCTGGCGGCCCAGAACGAGATCCTGAACATCACTACGATTTTCCTCGGGCTCGCCGTCGGGTCGACGATGGAGGCCCAGTACTTCCTCCAGCCGCGCACGCTGGTCATCATCCTCCTGGGGCTCGTGGCGTTCATCTTCAGCACCGTCGGCGGCGTGGTCTTCGGCCAGATTATGAAGGTACTCACGAATGGCCGCATCAACCCGATGATCGGCTCGGCCGGGGTGTCCGCCGTGCCGATGGCGGCCCGTGTGGTCCAGCGTGTCTCGCAGTCCGAGAACCCGGGCAATTATCTCCTGATGCACGCCATGGGCCCCAACGTCGCCGGGGTCATCGGCACGGCCGTCGCGGCGGGGGTCATGCTGACGCTTCTGTCCTGACCCCCTCCCGACGAAAGGCGCCGTCTCCCCAAGACCGCGGTCTTTGGCCGCGGTCTTGGGTGTTCATAGTGCCTTTGCCGTGTTCCTTGTCCTGTTTCAGATGAGCTGCGGTGTATTCTGCGTGAGAATGGAGGGGGAGAACTTCATGCAGAGGAAAGATGAGAAAAAAATACTGGGTAAATTGCCTCCCGAGCTGCTCCTGCAGGGGGTGCTCCGCTACTCCGGGGCGGAACGGTCCGATGTCGTGGTCGGGGCCGGGCTCGGGGAGGATGCGGCGGTGATTCAATGGCCGGACGCCCCTTACCTCGTGGCGGCCTCCGACCCCGTGGTGGGGGCGACCGCCGGGGCGGGGCGGCTTCTGGTCCACATCAACGCCAACGACGTCGCCTGCAAGGGCGCGGACCCCGCCTGGCTGGTCGTCACCCTGATTATTCCGTCCGACGACGGGGCGCCCATGATCGAGCGAATCATGAGCGAGGTTCACGCGACCTGCTCCGAGCTGGGCATCTCGGTCGTCGGCGGGCACACGGAGCTGACGGACCGCTACGACAGGCCGGTCATCGTGGGGACGATGCTTGGGCCCTCGCGCCGGCTCCTGAGCGCGGGCTGCATAGAGAAGGGCGACCTCCTGCTGGCGACCGGCCATGCCGGACTGGAGGGGATGTCCATCCTGGCCCACGACCGGCCCGACCTCCTGTCCTGCCTCGATGCCTCGGAGCTGGACGAGGTGCGTTCCTGGCAGGGCGATCTGTCGATCGTTCGCGAGGCCCGTCTGCTCCGGGACCATGCGCGTTACATGCACGACCCGACGGAGGGGGGCCTGGAGGGAGGACTCCTGGAGATACGGAACGCCTGCGGATTTGGTATCGCGCTCGATATGGACGCTATTCCCATCTCGCCGCTGACGCGCCGCGCGGCGAAGGCGCTCGGCTTCGATCCCCTGCACCTGATCTCCTCGGGGATGCTGGTCGCGGTCGTCCCACCCGATGAGGCGGAGAAGGCCCGGGCGCGTCTTGGGGAGGAAGGTATCTCTTCAAGTATTATAGGACATTTTATGGAGCCGCGGGGGACCTGCCGAACGGATATGCATGAGGAGCTCTGGGGTATATTGGCCCGGGAGCGAGTATAATGGTGCAACCAATCGGTTTCGGGTATATTGGCAGGACGGAGGCATCTTAAGGATGGGTTGTTTCAGCGAAAAAAAACAAGGGGAAGGCCGGACGGACTTTTTCGATAAATCCTGGCAGCGTTCGTCGCTGTGCGGGGACTTTGGGACGGCCGAGGCGGGGAGTACGGTTCGGGCCAACGGATGGGTTCGCCGCCGCCGCGACCTTGGGGGTATCATCTTCATCGAGCTGTGGGACTACACCGGGTCCGTCCAGGTCGTCTTCGGCCCCGAGGCCGGGGCGGTCCACGAGCGGGCCGGGGAGCTTCGGAACGAGTACTGCATTGCCGTCAGGGGTACGCTCCGCGCCCGCCCCGAGGGGACGGAGAACCCCGCTCTGAAGACCGGCTCCGTGGAGATCGTGGCCGAGGATTTTCTGCTGCTCTCCTCCGCCGCGCCGCTGCCCTTCGAGGTGGGGGAGGGGACCGATAAGGTGGACGAGAACCTGCGCCTGACCTATCGCTACCTGGACCTGCGCCGGGAGAGGATGCAGCGCAATCTGCGCATTCGCAGCCGCATGAACGCCTTCACCCGCGCCTACCTGGACGGGCGGGGCTTCATGGAGGTCGAGACCCCAATACTCACGAAGGCGACGCCCGAGGGGGCGCGGGATTACCTGGTCCCGAGCCGGGTCAACCCCGGGACCTTTTACGCGCTTCCTCAGTCCCCTCAGCTCTTTAAACAGATCCTCATGGTCGGTGGGTGCGACCGGTACTACCAGATCGCGCGCTGCTTCCGGGACGAGGACCTGCGCGCCGACCGCCAGCCGGAGTTCACCCAGGTCGACATCGAGATGAGCTACATCGTCGAGGACGACGTCATGGAACTCATCGAGGGCTATATGAAGGGGCTCTTCAAGGAGATCCTCGGCGTCGACGTCCCCACCCCCTTCGAGCGGATGCTTTATTGGGACGCGATGGACCGCTACGGCAGCGACAAGCCCGACCTCCGCATCTCCCTGGAGCTCTGCGACGTAGCCTCCGTCTTCGCCGAGTCCTCGTTCGAACCCTTCAGGAGCTTGCTTGCGAAGGGGGGCGTCGTGCGTGGCCTCGCGCTTCCCGGCGGGGCGGCCCTCTCGCGCAAGGAGCTCTCCGACCTGGAGGATAAGGCCAAGAAGTTCGGGGCCTCCGGGCTCGCGGCCTTCCAGCTCAAGGACGGTGCGCTGAAGGGGCCGTTGGTCAAATTCCTGTCCGAGTCGGAGCAGAACCGCCTGAAGGAGCTCGCCGGGCTGAAGGATGGGGACGCCCTGTTCCTCGTGGCCGATGCCGATCGGGCCAGGGCCTGTACGATTCTGGGGGTGCTGCGCCTGGATCTGGGTAAGACCAGGGGCTTCCTCGACGAGAAGGCCTGGAGGTTCCTTTGGGTGACGCGCTTCCCGCTCTTCGAGTGGAGCGAGGAGGAAAAGCGCTGGACGGCCATGCACCA
>NZ_CAUUWA010000082.1 GCF_963548695.1 uncultured Fretibacterium sp. | reverse complement strand
CAGGACGTCCTGACGCCGGAGCTGATCCGCCGCGTGTACCGCGTGGAGGCGGAGGTCACGACCACGCCGGGCGGCGCGCCCCACGTGCTGTTCCTCCGCACCATCAAGCCATAGGCGGCGGGCGGGACTCAGATGTCCTTCCTCCCGTAGATCCGGCAGGAGATGAGAAAAGAGCCCCCGTAGAGGAGTGCCGTCAGGACACGAAGCCTCAGCCGAAACGACAAAAACCCCTTTTTTATCAGAGAACAACAAAAATATTTTTATTATTTCATGTTTTTTGCTGATGACATTGTGCCCTCTTGGGGCAAAATGTCATTAAGCTTCACATGTCTTCCGTTTCATTTCCTTCGTGGCCGCCAGCAGCTCAGGGGGGGGTGAGCAGAAACGGTTCGGCTTCCTTTCGATGGTCTTCTCGATGTTCTTCTTTTTCGCGTGCATTCGTGCGCTTTTGTTCCGTTTATGGCTTATGGTTTCGTTCTGACGCCAGGGTGTGTTTGCAGCGGATTCACCTCACGGAATAAAGTCACAAGAAAAAGTCGATAGCTGAAAAATTATCTCTGTTTTCGGGAAATCGTGCATAACCTCATGTCGAGTGTGGAAAGGACAGCCGCAGGCGGCGGAGGGGGTGGTGTTCGGTAACGGATTTTGGGTGTGGTATTCCGTATCGTTCGGCGCCGGAGGGTCGTTGTCCGGTGAATGGAGTTGAGGAGGAGGGGGACTCATGAACTTCAACCAGAAGTGGAAAATCATCGATTTGAGCCAGGAGATCTACGAGGGAATGCCTGTTTTCGGTATGCATCAAAAGACCTTTTTCATGGTGAACCAGACCCACGAACAGAACATGAAGGATACGGGCTCCAAGACCCTGGGGTTCTCGGCCAGGAACATGCTGATCAGCGAGCACGGCCCCACACATTCCGACGCGGTCTGGGAGTTCAAGCCGGATGGGCCGACCATCGAGAACATGGCGCTGGAGCTCTTCTATGGGGATGCCATCTGCGTAGACCTCCGGCACGTCCGGTATCCGGACTACATCGAGGTGAAGGATATCGAGGAGGCACTGGAGAAGCATGGCCTCGATATCCGAAAAGGGGACATCTTCCTGATGTACACGGGGCACTACGAGAGGACGTATCCCGACAGGGGCTACGGCGGCATCACGGCCAAGCACTCCGGCGTATCCTATGAGGCCGCGAAGTGGCTGGCCGAAAAAGGCGTGGTGAACATCGGCGTCGATTCTCCGGCGATCGACCAGACCCCCGACGATCTGGATTTCTCCGGCCACCTCGTCTGCGGGGAGTTCGGGATCACGAATACGGAGAACCTGTGTAACCTGGACAAGGTGGTCGGGAAGCGTTTCATCTATATGGGGCTTCCCCTGAGGATCCGCGCCGGTAGCGGGTCCCCGATACGCGCCGTAGCCCTGGTCGAGAGGTAACCGGAACCCGGGGCCATTCTTTCGGAGGTGCTGGGGGCACACTCTGGAAAGCCGTTTGGTTGGTCTCCCTGCTGGATGGTTTTCAGGGGGGATTTTACGATGTTCGGCATACTTTTATCGCTGAGGAGGGGGGATTGTCGTGTTGAACGTCAAAAGTCTGAAGGTGGCGGAGGATAGGCTGCATTGTGTCGATGCCCTTCTGGGGAAAGGGAGCTTTGCGGATAAGGTGCTCAAGGGGGGCAACGTCGTCAACGTCATTACCGGAGAAATTTATGTCGCGGATGTGGCCATCTCCGGAAAATACATCCTCATGGTAGGGGACTGCACCCCGCTGACGGGGGAGGGGACGGAGGTCGTCGACGTATCGGGGAAATACGTCACTCCGGGCTTCATCGATTCTCACATGCACTTTGAATCGGCCATGCTTACGGCTACGGAGTTTTCACGTCTTTCCCTTCCCACGGGGACCACCTGCCTGATCGCCGACCCCCACGAGGTGGGGAATGTCCTGGGAAAGACCGCCATCAAGGCGATGGCCGAGGAGTGCGCGACGCTTCCCCACCACGTTTATCTGAGGGTTCCGGCGCTGACGCCGGACTGCCCGGGGCTGGAGACCCCGGGGGAGAGCCTCACGTCCGAGGACGTGCAGGAGATGCTGGAGTATCCCACGGTGACGGGCATCGGGGAGACTCAGGGCGTCACCTGCATGCGCTTTGTCTATGAACACAAGTACGACGTCGTGAAGGACACCATCGCGGCGACCACCTACGCGCGGGACTTAGGGAAGAAGGTCGACGGCAACGCGGCGGAGATCTTTGGAGCGGATCTGGCCGCGCACATCATATGCGGTGGAACGGACATTTCGTGCCACGAGACGACCTCCAAGGAAGAGTGCATGGAAAAACTGCGCTACGGAGTCTATGTCCTGATGCGGGAGGGCTCCACCCAAAGCAACATGCCGGAGTGCATCAAGGCGCTCACCGAGGAGGGGCTGTCCTCCAGGAGAATGCTCCTGGCGACGGACGACATGTTGGCGGAGGACATCATCAAAAAAGGGCACATGAACGACATCGTCAGGCGCACCATAGAACGGGGCGTGAACCCGGTGGAGGCCATACAGATGGTCACCATCAACGCCTCCGCGTGGCACAACCTGGATGAAATCGGCGTTCTCGCCCCCGGGAAATATGCCGACATCAACATCATCAGCGGCAAGCTGGAGGATATGAACGTCACCTCGGTGTACCTCGAGGGGGAAAGGGTGGCCGAGGACGGAAAGCTCGTCGTGGAGCTCAAGCCCTATACGTACCCGGATTTGGTCAAACATACCGTGAAACGGGGCTGCGTCTCGGCGGACGAGCTGAAGATCCCCTCTACGGAGAAGGAGGTCCAGGCAAACTGCGTGGGTCTCATCGTCATGCAGAACCTCTCGGAAAAGTACAGCGTCAAACTGCCGGTGGTGGACGGGTTCGTGACCTCCGTCGAGGACGATCTCCTTCCTGTGGCCGTCATCGGAAGGCACGGTCAGCCGGACATCGGCAAAACGTTCATCAAAGGGTTCAACATCAAGAATGGGGCTTTTGCCGAGACGGTCTCCCACGATACGCACAACCTCATCGTGATCGGCACCAACTACGAGGATATGGCAGCCGCGGCCAACAGGGTGATTGAAATGCAGGGCGGGGTCGCCATCGCCAGAGAGGGAAAGATCCTCGGAGAGATGCCCCTCCGGATCTGCGGCCTGATGACCGACGAGCTGACGGGGCCGCAGTTGGTGGAGAAGACGATAGAACTGCACGATATCGTCAGGGAACGGCTGGGGTGCGACGTGCCCGCGCCCTTCATGCACTTGGCCTTTTTGTCCCTGGCGACCAGTCCGAAATGGAAGATCACGGACAAGGGCGTTGTCGACGTGGAGAATTACAAGATCATCCCCTCTATAGTACCGCTGCGCTGATCTTTCGATAAGCCGGTCTTTTGACGGCAATATCTTCCGTCATTTTGCGGCATTTTGGCGACAAAATCGTTCAGTAAACGACAGGGGCTTTCAGCAAATCAAAGCTCACCGGCTGAAAGCCGGTGGATTTGGACCTGGCGTTGGAAATTGAAGCTGCACCTGTTTTTCCATCCCATCCGAAGAACTTTGAGCCAATCGATGCGGGGGAGGGGGTTGCCCGGGGCGTGAGATCGCCCCGGGGGAATCCTTCCCTTGCCCCGCTTCTTGTTTTTCCGTCCTTGCTCTTTTCGCCCTTGCTCATGGAGGGGCAACGCGTTCTGCCGCCGTTCGAGGCTCTGCCGGATGGCCGGTCGTACCTATTGCCATAGAGAACGGGGGGCAAAATCGAAAGGGGGGAATGCGAAGATGCAGGAGCGCAGGATCACGAAAAGGACAACGGCCTCGTTGACGGGGTACGCGATTCTGCTGGGGATAGGTTTTCTTCAGTATTTTCTTCTGTCGGGGGTAAACAATACCTGCGAGATCTTAAAGCCTTACGGCATGTTCGTTGCGTCGATACGCGAGGGCGGAGTAGCGGATAAATGGGTCTGGATCGTCAAGGACTTTTCGGAGGGGCAGTTTTACGGCGGATTTTTCGCAGGGTTGGGGCTTATCCTGGGGGGCCTTGCGGCCTGGCGTCTGGACGTTAGAAAAAGCAGGCTCAGAGGCTTCGACATCGTCTATGGATTGAATATCTGGCCCTGGATTCTGGCCTCGCAGGTGTTGGCCATCGTATTTTCCGTTTTCTGCCTTCAATATCTGGAGCTGATCGATGGGGTTCGTTTCACATGGCTGCCCACGTTCCTCCTGCTTGTGGGGGCGCCTCAAGCCGTGCTGTGCGTGTACGGCCCCAACTGGCGCAACCTGGTCACGGGGGTGCTTCTGGCGTCCTTCCTCTCCGTGCCCATCGCCAATTTTGTGAACGCCGGCATCATGACGCCCATGGGAATGCCAGGGACCATCGCGAATTACTTCGCCCTGGCCCTTTCCATCACCCTGACCCTGCAGGTCTGTAAGCTGGCGCCCTGGATCGAAAAGGTGAAGCATCCCGTCATCGCCGAAAATCGGCGCACGCTCTCCGCTCAGCAGCAGTACGAGCTCTTGAAGAGTCCGATGTTCCTCATCCGGAGGACCTTGGCGGATTTCACGGATTGTTATTTTTATGGAAACGAATGGCCCGCCCTTTTCCTGATCATTGGGGGAATTGTGGACTGGCTCGTCAACCACGAGCATGGCATGTGCGGGGCCAAGGTCTTTCCTGCGATACTCCTTTCCCAGCTGGTCTCGGGGGGCCTCGGGGTCTTTTTGTATGGGAGGAAGCATATCGAGAACGGCTGGTATCCCACCTATGTTCCGGTCGTCAGTATAGCGCCCTTCTGCGTGCTGACCTTCGGAACGTCCCTGCACGCCGTGTTGTTTGCCTCCATACTTGGAGGGCTCATCGGGGCGCCCTTCGCGGATCTCCTGAACCGTAATCTCGCCGAGGATCTGCACGGCGTCATTCCCAACGTCCTGGCCATGGGGCTGTGTACGATGACGGTGATCTCCGTCATGAAAGCCCTGCCATGGTTCTGAGCGTTCAATCGGGATAAAGCGATCGGTGTAAAGGCAAGCCGCAAGTCAGGATAAAGGCAGGTTGCAATGCAGTGGGGGGACGAAAACTTTGTCCCCCCGGATTGATAGCAAATCAGGGGGACCTTTTTTGCCTTTCTTTAAACGCGAATGGGTATCACTACGTTCGTCGGCAGTCTGCTTATCTTATCCGCCGGAGCCCCTGATCAGCTTAAAAGTTCCGTGCTGCAACCGGTAAATGATATAATAATCAAGAAGTCCCGCCCGGGAGAGGGCGGACGGGGTATTTCATGGGCTGCCGAAGCGAGGCTGTTACCCCCACCTCGGACTTATGCCCAGCGATGAAGGATTAGTGCGCTTTGAAAAGCCAAAGAAGTTCGGCGAGGGCTCGTAAGAGTGTTGTCAGCGCTCTTACCCTACTATGATATTAAGGGAAGAAGTACCGGAAAAAAGGCCAGGATCGCCGGCGCTGCCGGCGGTCCTGGCCTTAAGTGTCG
The DNA here is from genome assembly GCF_963548695.1 of uncultured Fretibacterium sp. Lineage (NCBI taxonomy): Bacteria > Thermotogati > Synergistota > Synergistia > Synergistales > Aminobacteriaceae > Fretibacterium > uncultured Fretibacterium sp. The sequence goes on along the minus strand of NZ_CAUUWA010000082.1, from coordinate 3,190 downwards.
CCGCCAGGGGCCCGTGAAAAACTATTTTCCAGACGCCCTTCCCTTAAGCGCCAGACGCGAGGAAAGGTGCGGGAGACAAAAGCGGGGTCGTGGCTGATCGCCAGCACGGCAGCGCGCCGGTTGGCCAGCCAGCGCTCGAAGCGGGCCAGCCACACCGCGTCCAGTTCCCGGGTCGGCTCGTCCAGGAGGAGCAAATCCGGCTCCCGAATCCCCAGTGAGGCCAACGCCACCATCCGACGCTCCGCGGAGTTCAGGTCAAGGGGATGACAGCCCTCCTTGCCCGTCAGCCCTGTCTCATCCAGGGACGCGCTCAGACGCCGTTTCCTCTCCTCCCGGGGCAAGGCGGTGTTCCTCAGGGAGAACAGCACCTCATCCCGCACCGTGGAATGAAAAAGCTGGCGTTCCGGATCCTGGAACAGGAATCCGACCCGTTCGGACCGCTTTACCGCCCCGAGACCTCCGACAGGCTCACCTTCGAGCAGCACCTCGCCACCGGTGGGGAGCAGCAGCCCAGCACAGATACGGAGCAGCGTCGATTTCCCCACGCCGTTCGGGCCCATCAACGCCACGCGCTCCCCGGAGAGGAGCACCCCGTCGAGTCCCCGCAGGAGCGGTTCCGTCGCGCCCGGCCAGCAAAACTCCAGCCCCTCGATTCTCAGCAGAGGAGGCCCAACCTCCCGTCGGGGACGCTCCGCCGCCATTGGGGCCGAGCCCTGCACCTGCGCCGGCTCCGACAGGAGGCGGCCCCCACACAAACGGAAAAACGAGGTGCAGTACGGGCGAAACGGTGCGCCGTTCCGCTCCAGCAGGACAACCGCGACGCCGCGGCGACGAGACCAGTCCCGGAGACGCTCCACAAGAGCGGGCACGGCCTCGGCCTGCAGCCGGCTGAAAGCCTCGTCCAGCACGAGAAGCCGCGGATGCATCGCAACGGCACAGGCCAGAGCGACCCTCTGAGCCTCGCCACCGGAGAGATGCGGCAGAGCGCTCCCCTTCAGGTGCGAGATGCACAGGAGATGCAGGGCCTCCTCCGTTCGCTCCCGTACCTCCCGGTTCGGAAGCCCCAGGTTCCGGGGTCCAAAGGCAACTTCCTCCTCCACAGTAAAGGCGCAGCCCGAAAAGCAGAGCGAGGGGGTCTGCTGGACGAGCTGGATAAACGGAGACCATCGAAGCGACGTCCGGAAGGAGATCGGAAGCTCCAGAACCCGCGCGTCGCCCCGCAGCGTTCCTGGGCGGTGTTCGTCCACGCCGCCCGTCAGGATGGTCCCCAGCGTGGATTTTCCGCTGCCGTTCCCCCCAACGACCAAAGCCCAGTCTCCCGCTCCCGAGGAGAACGACGGAATCTCCAGCAGAGGAGTTTCCGCACCAGGGGGGAGGAAAGTCGCTCCCTCCAGAGCCACGACCTTCGCAGTCTCCTCAACCGGGGACAGATTCTCCCCGTCCTCGTGCAATTCGGCGGGGCGCAGTCCGAAGGCCTTCATGTCCAAGGCCGCGCTCCGGGACGAGAGATCGTTCAGGAGCCCCATGACAAGGGGGAACAGGAGCGCGTGCAGCGAGGCGACCCGCTCCGGAAAAGAACCGTTCACCGCAATCCCCCGCGCAAGCTGCGCCTCCCGAATCTGCTCCCACCGCAGCTTGATCTGCTCCGCCAAGAGAAGAGGAGACGCGATCAGGTAGCCGAACCGAACCGGAACGGGCCCGAAGAGGAGCGATTCCACAAGGCGGGGGACGGTCACGGCCTCCAACCAAAGCTGGCCCGACGAGACCACGACGAATATCCTCATCCAGAGGGAAAAGGCCCACGCCCCCCGGTCGGGAACCGACGTGCCGCCCGGAATCCAGGCGCTCAGGGCCCCTCCATGAACCAGCCACAACCCCAATCCCAGAGAACCCATCATCCAGAGCACAGCCTTCAGACGCCGGCGGGCCCCCGGCCGAACCGCCAGCATCAGGAGCGGAACGGCACAGAGCACGGGCAAACAAGGAAAGGGCGGGAGCACCAGGGCACCCCCAACCCAAAACAGCCACAGCCCAAAGGAGAGGGCTGGAGAGACCTCCACGTTTCAGCCTCTAGTCCACCCGGCAGGCCCCGGGAAACTGTGCCCGTATTCGCTGCGGCAACCCCTTCATCAGCCCCCAGGCAATCGCACAGCTCAACACCTTGTCGATCAGGTTCGTTCCAACAACGGCCCACGCCACGGACTGCAACAGTTTTTGCCCCACCGCATTGAGGTAAGCCACCAGGAAATCGGCGCCCGACCCCGTCACGCCGCCAAAAAGATAGGTGCGGATCGGTGTGGCCACCAACGTCACCACGACCGTGACGAGGACTCCCGAGACGAGGGCCAGAGGCAGGGAACGGAACTGGCCGCAGCGCCCCAGGAAACCCACCGTCAGGCCGATGGCCATCGAGACCGGCGCGAAGGCCGCAGCGACGGGACCGCTGATCAACCCCCAAATCAGGTTGGTGCAGAGCCCCGTGGACATCCCCACCCAGGGGCCCATCAGCAGGGCTGCCAGCATCGTTCCTATGGAGTCCATAAAGACGGGCAGCTTCAGCGTGGATACGACCTGCCCCAAAGCGATGTTGACGGCAATACAAACGGCAACCAGAACCAGCGTTTTGTTCCTCATAATGGGTCAGTCTCCTTTTGAGTTGAAGATATGTAAAATCGGTCGAAGATATGTAAAAATTTCCTTAAGTCACGGTGTATCCTCTCGTTCCTGGACGATAACCAGCTCCTCATAAGTCGACAAAGGGCAGTACTTTCGACAAAACGTCACATCGGTCAGTTCGCCCACGACGAGCTCCAGGGTCGTTCGGACGATGCAGCCCTCCAGGACATGCCCGCCCTCGACCCGCCCTTCGGGGTCGGAGACCGCCATGTGAAGGTGCTCCCCGGCGGCATCGAGCGTCCCGATCAGGGAGACGATCTCAAAGCAGCCGTCCCGGACGGTCCCGTCGGGGCATCCCGCAAAGCGCAGGACCACCCGGGAGAGGCTGCCCACAGCCCCCGCGATAAACCCCGCGTGCAGCCCCGTTTCGGCGGACAATCGACGTAACGAGAGCACAGGGTCCTCGCCCGGAAGAAGCCTCAGAGCATGGAAGCGGGCCGCCGAAACCATGTAGTGGGAATGGCTCGCATCCATGGTTCAAGCCGATCGATACGGGACGGACCGGACCAGCGGC